>NZ_DBMEXE010000027.1:0-12370 GCF_056804935.1 Holdemanella sp.
TCTTACATCGAAAGGAAGGATGAAAGTATGGCAAATGAAAAATTAAAGTTTACAAGCTTAGAAGAGGCAAAAGAATTCTTGCTGAAGAGTAAAGAGGAAAATGCCGATGTTTCCCAAAAACAATTCTTAGATGCGGTAAGTGCTTTAAATTTAGATGATGATACAATGGACGATCTATATAACTGGATCGACGAAAACTTAATCGAATTTATCGATGGGGAAGAATTAGATGAGGATGAAGTCTTAGACGATGATCTAAGCGACGAGGATTTGGACGAAGAAGATTCGATTGCGGAAGAAATTTCGCAATTGGAAAAAACATTCGCCAATGCATCCCATGCCAAAATCAATGACCCTGTTAAGATGTATCTAAAAGAAATTGGTCAAATTCCATTGTTGGATCCAAAAGAAGAGCCCATCATTGCTCGTCAGATCCAAGAAGGGGAAGAAGCCAAAGAAGCGATGAAAAACCCTGATTTAAGTAATGAAGAGAAAAAGAAACTCGCAAAAGTCATTGCGGATGGTGAACAAGCCAAACAAACGTTGATTTCTTCAAACCTTCGTTTGGTTGTATCAATCGCTAAAAAATATGTAGGACGTGGCATGTTGTTCTTGGATTTGATTCAAGAAGGAAACTGTGGTCTAATCAAAGCTGTTGAAAAATTTGACTACACAAAAGGATTCAAATTCTCAACATATGCGACATGGTGGATTCGTCAATCTATTACACGTGCAATCGCAGACCAGGCACGTACCATTCGTATTCCCGTACACATGGTTGAAACGATCAATAAACTAACACGTATTCAACGTCAATTGGTGCAAGATTTAGGTCGTGATCCATTACCAGAAGAAATTGCCGAAAAGATGGAGAATATTTCAGCGGAAAAGGTTCGTGAAATCCAAAAGATTGCATTAGATCCAGTCAGTCTAGAAACACCAATCGGTGAAGAAGACGACTCTCACTTAGGTGACTTCATTGAAGATAAAGATACATTGTCTCCAGATGATTATACAAACAACCAATTATTAAAAGACGAAATCAATGCCGTTCTACAAGGTCTTACAGAACGTGAAGAAAAAGTATTGCGTTTGCGTTTTGGCTTGTTAGATGGAAGAACTCGTACACTTGAAGAAGTTGGTAAAGAATTTAACGTAACACGTGAACGTATTCGTCAGATTGAAGCCAAGGCATTACGTAAATTGAAAAATCCAAATCGCTGCAAGCGTTTAAGAGATTTCGTAAAATAATGATACCTTGTTCGAATCGAATTCAAGAAATATTAGAATGGGTGAATGGAGAGTGCATTGCGGACATTGGCTGTGATCATGCCTACGTTGTCTGCAACGCCATTCTGAATCATCAATCTAAAAAAGGCTATGCCTGTGATGTGGCACAAGGGCCATTAGATAATGCCAAGAAAACGATTGAAGAGAATCACTTATCCGATTTGGTATCTTGTCGATTATTAGATGGCATTCAAGGCTTAGAAAGCGATGTAGACCAAATCATTATTTGTGGCATGGGAGGAAAACTCATTATCGATATCCTATCAAAGGGAAATTTGTATCGTGGTTTACGTCTTCTATTATCTTGTCATAAAGATGATTTTGCCTTACGAGAATATTTACACGATCATCACATTCATATTGTGAAAGAAAAAATGATTTATGATCATGGACACTACTATCCTATTCTTGATTGTGTTTGCGAAGATAAGGAACAAGAGGTTTCTACATCCCAACTTTACTTTGGTGTAAACATGCTTATTGATGAAACATATGCAGCGTATTTAGATTTTGAAGAGAATAAGTATAAAAATATTCTTTCCAAAGTCAATAAGCCTGAATTTATTGAAAAAATTGAATATATAAAAGAAATCCGTACTCAGAGAATTTCCTGAATACGGATTTTTGGCTTTTCCATATCGAAAGATAAATAATCTTTGACTTGATTCGTTAAATACGTAGGCGTACTTGCACCACTCGTAATCGCAATCGTAGTATATTTTTCAAAATCTTTCTTATCAATATCTTCGACCGTTTGAATCGAGAAGACATGTTCAATGCCAGCCTGTTTTCCAATATCAACAAGTTTTTGCGAGTTGTTACTTGTTGGATCTCCTACGACAATCAAACAATCGACGTTTTTTAAATCTAAGATAGCTTGTTGCCGAACACGCGTAGCGTTACAAATCTCATCGTGGAAGAGGGCATTCGGGTATAAGCGTCTAATCTTTTCAAACGTATCCTTCAATTCATAGATTGACATCGTAGTCTGGTTTGTCACAAAGATCTTTGAAGTACTCACTTTAGGAATCTCTTTATGTGGCTCAATCAAATGCACATGCTCACTCATTGTATAAATCGATTCGGCTTCGGGGTGTTTATTTTTACCAATATAGAAAATGGTATACTCTTCATCTAAATATTGCTTCACAATCTTTTGTGTTTGAAGTACAAATGGACAACTCGCATCCACCAAAATCAATCCTTTTTCTTTGGCCTTTTCATAGACTTTAGGACTGACGCCATGCGCTGTAAAGATCACAATGCCTTCATGGATTTCATCTAATAACTCCACGCGTGTCTTTGTCTTATCTTCAATGGTATCAATGGAATAATATTGAAGCGCTTTTTTGACATATTGATTATGCACTAGATTACCCAATATGGTAATCTTTTGATCTGGATATTGAATTCTTGTTTTTTTGGCGGTTTCAATGGCTTTTAAAACCCCACCGCAATAGCCCTGAGGCTTGACTATAATGATATTTTGTGTTTCCATGTATACATTATGCCCTAATTTTTTGTATTTGTAAAATGGGAAGAATTTTGGGATAATACTAAAGTAAAGGATGTGAAAATTATGAATAATCGTATTCAAGAAATAATGGATTTAGAACATTTTAAAACTTTAACACCGATTCAAGAACAGGTGTTAAATCGTAAAAATAAAAATAGAGATATCATTGGTGTATCAAGTACAGGATCAGGAAAGTCACACGCTTTCTTTATGCCTATCTTTGAGATGCTAGACTTTGATCAAGACTGCGTACAAGCTGTTATTTCAGCTCCAACTAGAGAACTTGCATACCAATTGTATGATCGTTGTCGTAAGATTGCCAAACACTTTAATGTACGCGTGAAATTAGTCACAGGTGGTATGGAAAAAGTGACACAAATGGAAAAGCAGCCACAAATCGTCATTGGTACGCCTGGAAGAATGAAAGACATGTTTATTAAAGATAATGTCTTGCGTTTGGATACGGCTAAAATTGTCGTAATCGATGAAGCGGATATGACATTAGAATTTGGTTTCTTAGAAGATATTGATGAAATTCTATCGAAGATGGATAAGAAGGTTCAAATGATGGTTTTCTCGGCAACCATTCCAGAATCTTTACAACCATTCTTAAAGAAATATTTATATGATCCAGAATTTATTGAAATCAAAAAGGAAGAAGCTTTCCAAAGTGATGTAAAACACATTTTAGTTCCTTGTAAGCATAAGAGCTACGAACAAAAGATCTTAGACGTACTTCCATGTATTCAACCTTATGTATGTTTGATTTTTGCGAATACTACGCTAGAAGCCCAAAATATTGCGAACACCATGCGTGAAAATGGTTATGATCTAGTCGAACTTCACTCAGGTCTTGAATCGCGTGCACGTATGCAGGCCATTAAAATGATTCAAAGCCAGAAGAAAAGCTACATTGTCGCCAGCGATATTGCCAGTCGTGGAATTGACTTAGAAGGAATTACGCACGTTATTAGTTGTGGATTCCCAAAAGATTTAAAATTCTACATCCACCGTGCAGGTCGTACCGGAAGAGCGAGTCGTGATGGACAATGTATCGCTTTATATAAAGAAAGTGATACGAAATCAATTCAGTCATTAATCAAACAAGGTATTGAATTTGAACATCAGGATGTAAAGAATAAACAATTTGTAGATTTGAAACCATATGTGAACAAGCGTCCTATGAAAAAGGATGAATTCCATGAGGAAGTGGAAAAAATCGTTCACAAGAAAAAGAAAGTAAAACCAAACTATAAGAAAAGACAACGCCAGGAAATTGATCGTATGAAACGTAGAAAGCGTCGTGAAATGATTAAGTCGGATATTAAGCGCCAACAAAAAGAGCGTGCGAAAGAAAGACAACGCCAAAAAGGAATGGACGTATGATCTATTTAGGTAGTCACGTATCTTTTAAAGCTCCAAATTACTTTAAAGGTGCTATTGAAGAAGCACTATCCTATGGAGCGAATGCCTGTATGATTTATACGGGTCCTCCAAGTAATACGCGTCGTGTGGACGTATCTAAATTAAAGATAGTAGAAGCCAAAGACTATATGGCTGAACACAATTTTTCTATCGATCGCGTGATTGTACATGCACCGTATATCATTAACTTGGCTAATGCTCTAAAACCAGAAACAGCCCAGTTTGGTCAAGACTTTTTAAAGACGGAGTTAGAGCGTGTTTCTCAAATTGGTGCAAAAACACTTGTACTGCATCCAGGAAGTCATGTAGGAGCGGGTATGGATGTAGGTATTGAATGGATTATCAATGGTTTAAATGAAGTGTTAGATCATGATGATACAGAAGTTAAGATTGCCCTAGAAACGATGGCTGGAAAAGGGAATGAGTGTGGCTTTACCTTTGAACAGTTAGCCAAGATCTATGCAGGAATCCATAAAAAATCGCGTATTGGCTATTGTATGGATACATGTCATATTTGGGATGCCGGGTATGATATTACGCATTTTGATGAAGTTTTAGATCAATTTGATTCTATTTTAGGTTTAGAGAATCTTTTATGTATGCATATCAATGATTCTAAGAATCCACTCGGTGCACATAAGGATCGGCATGAAAATTTAGGCAAAGGCTATATAGGCTTTGATGTATTGCACTCCATTGTGCATCATCCTAAATTAGAACATGTCACAAAAATATTAGAGACACCTTTTATTGATGGAAAGGCGCCTTATAAAGAAGAAATCTCAGCTTTGCGCTGAGATTTTTTAAAATTTATCAATTTCTTCCTTTAAACGAGCCACAATTTGTTCTTGAGGAATCTTTTCAATGATTTTACCCTTCTTGATTAATAACCCCTCTTTTTTGCCGCCCGCAATGGCGATGTCGGCATGTTTTGCTTCTCCTGGACCATTGACAGCACATCCCATGATGGCGACTGTGACATCTTTGTTGACGGTTTGAAGATAGCTTTCAATTTCATTTACGGCCGGCTCCATATCCCATTGTGTACGTCCACAAGTTGGACATGCGATTAGATTCGGTACGTTTTGAATCAATTTACAATCTTTTAATAATTCTTTGACAATTGGAATTTCTTTTTCAGGAGCCCCATTCACACTAATACGAATCGTATTTCCAATACCTTCATTTAATAATGTACCTAAAGCTAAGCTGGACTTAATGGCACTTGTCATTGTAGTACCAGCTTCGGTTACACCTAAGTGTAGTGGGTAATCAAAGGTTTGGGCAGCCAAGCGATAGGCTTCAATACAAAGTAATGGATCACTAGATTTAAAAGATAATACCGTATCATAGAAATCGAGATCTTCTAGAATTTGTACATGTCTTTTAGCACTTTCAATCATACCTTGGGCTGTTGGCTTACCATATTTTTCGTGAATATCCTTTTCTAAAGAACCACCATTGATTCCAATACGAATCGGAATGTGTTTTTCTTTACACGCCTTCACAACCTTTTCTACATTTTCTCTAGCCCCAATATTACCTGGATTTAAACGAATCTTATCTGCGCCTGCCTCAATACATGCCAAGGCTAAACGATAATCAAAATGAATATCGGCTACTAATGGAATATGAATTTGTTTCTTAATGTCTTTAATGGCTTTGGCATCCTCCATATCCATACAGCTGACACGAATCAATTCGCATCCCATTTTTTCTAGGTTTAAAATTTGTTTGGCAACTTCATCGGCCTTTTTAGTCTCTATGTTACACATAGATTGAATAATGACGTGATTATTATGTCCAATTTCAAGATTTCCTACTTTTACTTGACGAGTTTCTGTTCTTTTCATAGACAACCTCCATGACTAAAGTATACGCCATTCCTTCTTTTTTTTCCATTTCATCTTGGAAACGTGTATAATATATATTGTTTCGTACAAAGGGGGATCCAATTGAAAAAGAGTAGAAAAACATTGAAAAGGGCAAATCAAAATGTATCTGTTGATCAAGTCATTTCCAATCGTATATTGATACTTACACTCACAATAGTCGTGTGTTTCTTGGTCATCTTTTTACGATTGTTTTATCTGCAGATCATTTCATATAATGACTATACCGCAAAGCGTGAAGACTATACGTCCATCAAACAATATACATCGGCACCTCGAGGCCAGATTTATGATTGTAAGGGAAGAATCTTAGCTAAAACAGTAGTCAGTCACAATATCGTTTTTACTTCACCCAATAATTTTGATGAAGATGACTATGAACTGTATGCCAAGCGTATTGTAAAAGTCTTCAGTGTCAGTGCTAAAGATTTTACGGATGAAGATAAAAAACAAGCGTATATCACATACAAATCATTCTTATCACCTAGTGATAGTGAATATGCCGCCAATCATTTATTGACTGCTAAAGAATTGAAACAATATAAAAATGGGGCATGGGGTGATGATGCTGAAAGTAAAAGATATCAAATTTTAATGAATCGTATTGGTAAGAAACAAATTGGAGAAATGTCTCAGGCTGATCTAAAGATGTGTGTCATCTACCAAAGGATGGTGGCCAACCAAAGTACAGGTCAAGAAAATGTTGTATTGGAAGATGTCAGTGATGATGATGTCGCGTATTTAGTGGAACATAAAACGGATTTTCCTGGTTTTGACGTTGATTTTGGAGGCTGGAAACGCGAATATCCATATGGCGAATCTTTATCCGACGTTTTAGGTAGTGTTACTACAAGCACCCAAGGATTACCAAGTGAACTTGCCAGTTATTATCTGTCTAAAGGTTATCAATATAATGCGAGTGTTGGAAAATCGGGCCTAGAATATCAATATAATGACTTACTAGCAGGAACTCCAGAAATTGCCAAGATCACCTATGATTCAAAGGGGCTAGCGCAAAAAGAAGTGATCCAGGAAGCCAAAAAAGGATATGACATTCATTTGTCAATTGATATAGATCTTCAATCTACATTAGATAATGTATTAAAGAATACTTTGAGTGAGAATGGGGGTACGAAAAATCGTGAAAACTTCCAATCTTTATTTACGACTGTTTTAAATTCAAAAGATGGTTCGGTACTTGCGATGTCTGGCTATCAAATGGATCTAGATACCAAAGAAATGACCTACTTTGCCTCTGGTAACTATATGTCTTTAGTGAACCCCGGATCTTGTATCAAAGGGGCTACTGTCTATATGGGTGAGAGTGAACATGTCGTAAGTCCAGGTGAAGTGATTGTCGATAAAGTTATGAATATTGGTGGTCAGGAATTTGGTTCGTATGAAGACTATGGACCTGTTGATGATGTATCTGCACTACAAGTAAGTAGTAACGTTTATATGTTTAATGTAGCCATTCGTTTAGCCGGTTCAAGTTATGTAGAAAAAGAACCATTAGCTGTGGCAGACCTTCAAGGTACGCTAAATTTAATGCGTTCTTATTATTCGATGTTTGGCCTAGGCAATAAGACGGGTGTGGATGTGCCAAATGAATCGAGCTCTTATATGGGTTATGGTTCTGAACCAGGTATGTTACTAAACTATTCGATTGGTCAGTTTGATATGTATACACCACTTCAATTGGCAACTTATGGTACAACCATTGCCTCAGGCGGTAATTTATATGAACCACACTTTATGGCCTATGCGACAGAAGTCAATTCGAGTGAAGTAGTTGTGAGTAATGGCAAAAAAATTAAATCTACATTACCTGAAAAGAATGCACAATATTTAGAGCGTGTGCAACAAGGATTTAGAGCCTGTGTATCTTCTGGCTATTGTGGGGATGAGCTAAAGGATATTGGCGTGGAAGTATCGGCTAAAACAGGTACAGCAGAAGTTGACGACTATACAACCGCAAACCTAGTTGGATATGCACCAAGTTCGTCTCCAACGATGTCTTTTGCGTGCTTGGCACCGACTTCTTCAATGAATACTAAGAGCGTTGCACCAAACATTTGTACAACGGCTGTTATGCCAGAAGTGGTAAAAAAATATTTTGAATTGTATCCAGCAAGTTAAAATTTTGAAAATGACTTGAAATTGACTTGTAAGTTATGCTAGAATCAACTAGTAATTACTAATGTGAGGAGGACTGAACATGAGAGATCGTATTACATTTAAGTGCTCTGTTTGCGGTGAAGAAAATTATATTGGTACAAGAAATAAGAAAAAACATCCTGAACGTATGACTGTTAAAAAATATTGTCCAAAATGCAATCAGCAGACTGAACATAAGGAGAAAAAGTAAGAAAGACCGTTTTATTCGGTCTTTTTTATGTATTAGACTATGAAAGTACTTCAACAACCCTTAGGACCTGTACAGGCGAATTGTTATTTGGTGATGGAAAATCATCATGCTATCTTGATTGATCCTGCAGATATGTATCCAAACCTTGAATTTATTTTAAAAGAAAATGAATGCACTCTAGAAGCCATTATTTTAACACATGCTCACTTTGATCATATTTCAGGCGTAGATAAGATTGTGGATGCATTCCATTGCGATGTGTATTTAAATCCCAATGAATTTGATTTTCTTCAAGATCCTGATTTAAATTCATCTTCTGCCTTCTATATGGATGTTACATGTGTCGCAAAATGTAAACCCATTTTAGAAGGAAAGAACACCATTGCAGGATTTGATATAGAAGCCATGTATTGTCCAGGACATTCCATCGGTTCAACTGTATTAAAAATTAAAGATTGTTTATTTACTGGAGATGTTTTATTTCAAGGATCTATTGGAAGAATGGATTTGGCAACAGGCTCTGTATCTAGTATGAAACAATCTCTAAAAAAATTGGTTCAATTAGACAAGGATTATAAAGTGTATCCAGGTCATGGCCCATCCACTTCTTTATCGCAAGAGAAAAAATGGAACGAAAGTTTAAAATATGCAGAAATTTATTAGAATTTCTGCTTTTTTTTTCGTATATGAGAAGGGGTGATAAAAAATGGATGATTTATTACAAGATCTCATTGCGTATGCGATTGAAAAAAAGGCAAGTGATATTCATTTTGTTGTACAGAATCAAAAACTTCAGATTAAACTTCGAACGCAAAATGATATGTTAGATGTCTACCAAGATATTTGGCAGCCCGCATTCTTTGAGTATCTCAAGTTCATTTCTAGAATGGATCTTACCAGTCCATATGTTCCACAGAGTGGCCAATTCAAAATTTTACTTCATAATCACGAAATCTTTTGTCGTTTCAGTATGCTGAATAATCATAACGTGCAAACGGGTGTTATTCGAATGTTGAATACGATGCATGCGATTGAACTAAATGCTTTATCTTTATGGAAAGAAGATACGCATTTTTTCAATTCACTTGTGCCATTAAGACAAGGCCTTGTCATCAGTGTAGGTCCTACCAATAGTGGAAAGACCACGACGCTACATGCCTTGCTTCATGAGATTGCCAAAACCAAGAAGCATAAAGTGGTGAGTCTTGAAGATCCCATTGAGATTGAGGATGATTCTTACTTGCAGCTGCAGATCAATGAAAGTATGGGATTTACCTATGATGTCGGTATTGAACAATTGTTGCGGCATGATCCTGACATCATTTGTATTGGTGAAACAAGGAACAGCTATACCGCAAAGATGGTCTTGAGAGCGAGTTTAACCGGTCACTTTGTTTTTACGAGTATTCATGCCAAAGATGGAAAGGAGTGTATTCGTCGTCTTGAAGATCTAGGTGTATCTAAGAAAGATCTGGCTAGTGTTTGTACGGCCATTATTTCGCAACGCCTATATTCTAGAGGTGACTCTAAGGTATGTGTTTATGAAATCATGGATCAAAAAACGTTGCAGTATGTCTTGGAACACGGAAGGTATCCAAAAGAATTTAAAACTTTATCTAAAAAGATTACAGAAGGTATTGAAAAAGGATATATCGTGGATGCCCAGGCAAAATACGATAGTCTTAGTTTATCGGGATGAAATTGAACAATTTGCGATGTTGATGAATCAAGGCTTGCCATTAGATACATTGATTCATTTAACGTTTAAAAAGGATGAAGAAATCATAACGTATTTAAAAGAAGGGATGAGTCTTCAAGAAATATTTACTCTAAATCAAAAGAAATTGTATTTTAAATATTTGCGAATTCTATCTGGAAAATTAAATTTAAGTGATGCGTTGGATTGCGTAAATAAAATTGAGAAAAGTTCGAATACTTTTTTTGAAACACTTTTAAAGAAGATTAGCTATCCGTTCTTTTTATTGATCTTTGCGTTCTTTATGATTCTATTCTTTTCAGACTATGTCCTTGCTCAAATGAAAGACTACATTTCAAATAGAATGGTATTTGTGTTTATCCATCTATTAAAGTGGGGGTTTGGATTTGCGATTCTATCCATGATCTTCTATTTGTTTCTTTATTATGTATTGTTTTATAAATACAATTCGAAAATGAAATGTCCATTTCAGTTAATGAAAAAAATGATATCGCTCCAATTTGTATGTATGTATCAAGCTTTAGACAAGTCTTATACTTCGACACAGGAAATTTTAGAAACATTAGCGTGTATGGATTTTAGTGTTGTTGGAAAGGTTTCAAATGAAATTCTTGTATATTTAAAACATGGAAAGAGTCTAGAAGAAAGTTTTCTAGAAATCGAAGTGTTTGATTCGGATTTTAAAAAGATGTTGGTCTATGCCTTAACGAGCAACCAAATGCACGTCTTTTTTGACTTGTACATGAAGAAATGCATTCTAGATCTAGAAAAGTCTGTCAAGAAGATATCGACGGGTATTCAATTGTTTTCGTATATGAGTATTGGAATCTTAGTTTTGATTGTCTATCAAATTATGATGATGCCACTCAATATGTTAAATCAATTCTAAAAGGAGAAAGAAAAATGGAAAAGAAAAATGGTTTTACAATACTTGAAATGATGATTGTGATGTTAATTGTTGCGCTACTTTTATTGATCACACTTCCAAATATTCAACAAAAAGAAAAAATCATTCGTAATAAGGGGTGTGAAGCTTTACTTGAAATTGTCAACTCGCAAATCATGTTGTATGAAATCGATCAATTAGAAACGCCAACCAGCGTGCAGGAATTGATTGATTTTGGTTATTTAAAAAAAGGACAGGATACATGTCCGGATCATAGTAAAGTGGTGATCGTAGATGGGCAAGCCGTATCCCAATAAGAATGGATTTACCCTTGTTGAAATGTTAGTGGTGCTGCTTATTGTTTCTATGCTTGGATTTGGGCTTTCTACAAAGATGCACTCTTCTTTATATGTGTTTATGAAAAATCTGCAGACTCTATGTATTACGGCGCAGGAAAAAGCGTATGTAAAACATCGAAAAGTGTATGTTGAAATTGGTGATTCGATCTATATGGATGAAGTTGAATATGGAATACCACATGATATTGCGTGTGATCATGTATCTTTTTACTACAATGCCAAGGGCAACATGTCTAAGGCTATGTCACTTCATTGTCAAAATGCATCGAGTCAAATGAAACTTGTTTTCCAGGTTGGAGCTGGGAGGGTTCGTCTTGAAAAAGAATAATGGCTTTTTACTCGAAGATGCCTTGTTTGCGTTCTTTGTGATTTTGGTTTGTGCAAGTCTTATATTGAATGGTATTTATACTTTATATTTCCAAAGGAATCTAAAGATTGATGAAAAAATTGAAAAGAAATGGTTTTACTCTGATTGAAGCTTTGTTGGCATTGTTTATCACAAGTTTAGTCAGCTTATTAGGCTGTATGCTTATGCGTTGTGCTTTGCACTTTGCCCATATGGATGTGGATACGCAGAATCAATTTGCGGTTTTACAATTAAGAAGAGAACTTGCACAATCAAATGATTTGAAAATAGAATCGGACTGTCTAAGTTATATTTTAAATCATGAAAAGAAAGTCTTGTATTTTGATAAGCATCGCATTGTAAAGAGTCCTGGCTATGAAATCTATATGGAACAAATTGATGAGGCTATATTTTATAAGAAAGAAGATGGATATTATGTTTGGTTCAAAAAGAAGAATAAAACCTATGACTTTGAACTCTATTAATGGGTATGCGAGTGAAGTAAGTTTAGTGTGTTTATTTCTAGTGCTTCAGATTGTATCCTTTTTATCGTTGAGTACCCTTCAAAATG
>NZ_DBMEXE010000028.1:0-11455 GCF_056804935.1 Holdemanella sp.
TAGAAAAGTTTGATTTTTATAGATTACACAAACACCCGTTTTTACTTGATGCTTACGATTTGATAATGCGTTCAACGTCTTTATCGCATCCTCTTTTGATTTTGGTTTACCCAATATTTTTTGATCCAAACATACAATCGTATCTGCCGATATAATAATCGAATCTGAATAGAATTCTCTTACTTCTTTTGCCTTGGATTCAGCCACCTTTTTTAAAGCCTCATCCAAACCTAAACTTAAATCAAACACTTCATCCTTTTTGGCTGGACAAACAATAAAATCGTAGCCCAAATCTTTTAATATCTCTTTTCTTCGTGGAGATTTAGACGCAAGTACAATCATCTTTCAAAACCTATCGGTGCCTTTTTCACCATATAATAAATCGCCAATCCACTTGCCAAAGCGACAAAACCAATCACTTTAATTACACAAGCAAGTACCAGCTTATAAAAAATTGTTTCTGGAAGCATACAAATCATGAAATCCGTATTGGGGTCTAACAGCCACAATTGATTCGTAAAGAAAATCGTATGAAACCATGTCCAGAAACTCGTAAAATCTGTAAAGATCCAAAGCCCAAAAAATACAAGCATTAATATGAATGTAAACATGGCCGTTAAAAAACCTTTACTCAAATACGCAAACATCAATTCTTTTTCATTCCAGTAAAAATATAAAACAATCAACACTAGAATAATAAATGCTGTTTTAGCAACCCTTAAAGCATTCTGATACAACGCCTTTACATCCACCATATGACTCGTTTCTTTTTCATTAAAAGTTTCTTGAGATACACCATACCATGTGATATGTCCCTTTATATCCGCCCGTTTATCATCTAAATATTCCAACAATAAACGAATACTTTGATTCAAATCTTTCTTAGAAACACCAATATCACTAGCCAAATCCATCTCTTCATATTTAGGAATATAAAAATCCGGGTTTAATGCCGTACTTTTGATACTAAACACAACACAAACAATGATAAAGCACCAGCCAAATATAAAACTTAAAACACGTCTCATTATTCTACAGCTACCAAATCAGCCTTTTCTACCATCGGCATAGCCTCAATCAAACTGACTAAAGACTGAATACTGATTTCTAAATCACTAATATCTAAAGTAAGTGCTACATTGGCAATCCCATTAATAGGAATCGTTTGGTTAATAGCTAAAACATTAACTTGTTTTACAGATACTAACGATAAAACTTTAGAAAGTGTGCCCTTTTCATTTCTTAAAATCATCGAAATAATTGCCTTACGATTCGATTGTTCTGCATTAAATGAAAAAACAGCATCCTTATATTTATAATATGTGCCACGCGAAATACCAACCATTTTAACAGCTTCACTAATTCTTTTTGCCTTGCCCGACTGTAATAAAATACGTGCCTGCATAACTTGTTCTAAAACATCTGGTAAAATATCGCCGCTCACAACATAATATTTACTCATATTTTATAAACGCCCCCTCTTTAGCTATAGTTAAAAATCTATAATCCAATTCACTAAAACAAGATTCTAAAATCTTGGATAATTCAACCAAATGAGATTTTTCTAACGAAACAACCATCATAGTTGAACCACTTCCTGAAATCCACATTGGAAGTTGTTTTGAATCACAATACTTCTTTATCCTATCATATTCCTTAATAAATTGCCTACGATATGGTTCATGCAACAAATCCCTACAAGAACTTGCAAGTAAAGACTCATTCCCCTGTTGCAAAGCTTGAATAAAGACGAGTGCATGCGATACTTGTGAAACACAATCTTTAAATGCCATACCAGTCGGCAAAACCTTTCTTGCCTGCGAAGTTTTTACTTCATAACGAGGTACAATGGCCAAACAATGGTAGTTTGCACATGGAACAAGACTCATTTTCACATCTTCTCTTTCCATAAAACAAGCTGTAGCCTGGCCAAAAATAGCTGGTGCTACATTATCAGAATGTCCCTCTATACTTGTGGCAATCTTTAAGACTTCCATCTTGTCCATACCCTTTTTAAACCATGCATCACAAGCTAAGATTCCCGCAACAACACACGTTGAACTTGAACCCAAGCCACGGGCAAAAGGCACATCTGTATCTATCGTTAGTTTAAAAGTCGGATATCCCAAATGTAAATAGTCACAAGTTGTATAAAAGGCTTGCACGACTAAATTGTTTTTTCCTTTAAATTCATCCGGACAACCTTCTACAATCAACGTATCACTTTCTTCAAAAGTAAAGTGAGCCCACCAGTCTACAGCCATACCAAGACAATCAAATCCCACGCAACAATTTGCGCTTGTTGCTGGGACACACACACTAATCATGGAATACCTCTTTTGTACTTTCACATACCACATCTTTCATAGATGCTACATCTATAACACGATCATGTAAAACATCTAAGTCTTGAAGTTCCTTTAATTGAGTAGGAATTGCATCTTGACAATATTTTGATAAATCTTGCATAGCCATCCATTCATTATCTTCTGTATATCCTAATGCTTTCAAAACATCTTGACTAAATTTATAAGGTGAAGCTGTAGCCAAAGAAACAATAGGACGATCTTTACATTCTTTTGCGACTTTGTACGCAATGGCCGAATGCGGATCTAAAACATAGCAAGTCTTGTCATATACTGATTTAATTTCTAAGCTTGTACTTTCATCATCTACACTGCCACACGCAAATAAGTTTTGAATGGTTTTAAAAGTTTCATCATCAATCTGATAACGACCCTTTTCATTTAATTCCTGCATCCATTTCGATACTTTTTGTGTATCCTTATTAGATGCATAATATAATAGTCGTTCTAAGTTTGAACTAATCAAAATATCCATACTTGGTGAAATAGTCTGGATAAAATCTCGATTTCGATCATAGATACCTGTCGTTAAAAAATCTGTTAATACACGATTCGCATTGCTGGCAACATAGAACTTTTCTACTGGCAACCCCATCAAATATGCATAATATCCAGCTAAAACATCTCCAAAATTTCCAGTTGGAACACTAAATGAAACTTTATCCCCTAATTTGATAGCACCTTGATGCACTAATTGTTTGTAGCTATCAAAATAGTAAACGATTTGAGGAACCAGACGACCCACGTTAATGGAATTGGCACTTGTCAAAAGAATATTTTGTTTCGCACAATATGCATTCAATTCTTCATCTAAGAATAGACGTTTTACTTGGCTTTGCGCATCATCAAAATTGCCTTGAATTCCAAACACATTCACATTCTTTCCTTTTTGCGTAACCATCTGACGATATTGAATGGCACTAACCTTTTTATATGGATAGAAAACATTAATACCAATATTTTCTACATCACAAAACCCAGATAAAGCCGCTTTACCTGTATCTCCACTTGTGGCGGTTAAAATCAATGCTTTTTGGTTCGTAGTTTTTAAGGCACAGGACATTAATTGTGGTAAAAGAGTTAACGCAACATCTTTAAAGGCACATGTAGGACCGTGGAAAAGTTCTAACACATAAACATCATCTACTTTTTTTACAGGTGTAATCTCTTTTTTAGAGAAAGAATTCGCATATGCATTTTCAACACATGTCACCAATTCTTCCTTCGTATAATCTGTAAGAAGATGTGAAAGTATATAAACGGCATTTTCTTTATAAGACTTTGAACATATTAAAGATAAATCTAAATGTATCTGATCTAAAGTTGGAAGTACGTATAAACCTCCATCTGGACTCATTCCATTTAGTATGGCTTGCTTGCTGGAAACGCTTTGGTGTGCGTCTCTTGTAGAAATATAATCGTTCATGTGAATCCTCCTTGAAAATCTATATTCCATATGATACAATGTTCACACTTTAAAAACAAGTGTTTTCTAAAAAGATACAGGAGGAACTATATGAACGCAGTTATCTTAGGTTATGGAGTTGTCGGAAAAGGGATTGAAATCCTGGCAAAAACATTGAATGATATCAATATAAAATACGTTTATGTACGTAAAGGAAAAGAAAACCTACCTTATTTTTCTAATAATGAAGATATGGTAGTTCAAGAGGATATTGATATCGTTTTTGAATGTTTAAACGGATTAGAACCTGCCAACACATTGATTCAAAAAGCTTTGAAAAAAGGAAAACATGTCATCAGCTCAAACAAAGCTGTTGTCGCAACCTATCTCGATACCTATTTAGAGCTTGAAAAAGAATATGGAGGAAGCATTCAGGTAGAAGCTTGTGTTGCAGGTGGTATTCCATTTATCGATGCCTTATTAAAACTAAAAAGACTTGAACCACTACAAGGCTATGAAGGTATCTTTAATGGCACAAGCAACTACATTTTAGATTCTATGCAAAAAAACAACTTGGATTTTGAAGACGTTTTAAAAGAAGCTCAAGATAAAGGATATGCTGAAAAAGATCCATCTAACGATATTGACGGTGTTGACGTATATTATAAGACAAAGATTTCGAATAGCTTAGCTTTCAACACACCCATCGTTGACATTCCATATTATGCAGGAATTCGTACAATCAAAATGTTAGACATTAAATTCATCAAAATGAACAATAAAGTCATACGTCATTTATCCATTTCAAGACAAATTGACGATAAGATCATTTCCATTATCGCTCCTTGCTGCATGGATGAAAATGATTTTTTAGCCAATGTTCCTAGCAACTACAACGCACAAAAAATCCTATCTCATAGCTTTGATACACTAGGCTATTATGGTCAGGGCGCTGGCCAATTACCTACAGCGCAAGCAATGGTACAGAATGCTTTAGATACACTTGAAAATAAAGAAAGAAAAATTGTTTATTCAACACCAAAAGAATTTGATACGTCTCTTTTAAAAGAAACGTGGCTAATTCGCAGTGATGTTTCCCTAGAGAATTACTATCCTATTCAAAAGAAAGAAGCAAACTATTACTGGATTGAAAACCAGGATATGTCGATCATTAAGAAAGTTAAAGAATTAGATAAAAATAGTTTTATCGCATTATGGAGGTAGTCATATGTTAAAAATCACTAAATTTGGTGGTTCTAGTGTCGCAAATGCTGAACAGTTCAAAAAAATCAAAGCCATCATCCAACAAGATCCAACACGCCGATACATTGTTGTATCGGCTCCTGGAAAACGTTTTGCGGCCGACAACAAAATCACAGATCTGCTTTACCTGTTAGATGCCCACAGAAAATACCATGTTGATGCATCGAGTGTCTTTAAACTTATCAAAAACCGTTTCATCGAAATAAAAAATGAATTAGGCCTTAAACAACCCATCGAAAAAGAGTTGGATGCCTTTTACACCAATCTTAACCAAATGTCCCAAGCTGTTATCGTCAGTCGCGGTGAATACTTCTGCGCTAAATTAATGGCTGAATATCTAGGTTATGCCTTTGTGGATGCCAAAGATATTATTCGTTTTAAATTAGATAAATCCATTGACTGGGATGCGACCAGCGCAAAACTTCAAGCTAAATATGCTCAATACGACCACTTTGTTTTCCCAGGCTTCTATGGCACAAGTGCAAATGGACACATCCAAGTCTTCCCACGTGGTGGAGGCGATATTACAGGGGCTATTTTAGCAAAATGTCTTCATGCCGACGTATATGAAAACTGGACCGATGTGTCTGGATTCTTAATGGCTGATCCTACAATTGTTAAAAACCCAAAAGGAATTACTCATATCACATATTCAGAATTAAGAGAACTTTCCTATATGGGAGCAAGCGTACTTCATGAAGAAGCCATTTTCCCGGTTAAAGAAGCTAACATTCCAATCCACATTTTAAATACCAATCGTCCTCAAGACGCAGGTACAATCATCCAAGAACATTCAAAAGTAAAAAGTGGATATCCAATTACAGGTATTGCAGGTAAAAAGGATTTTATGTCTATCTATGTTTATAAAAAGCATATGTCAAATGAAGTTGGTTTCATTCGTAAAGCCCTATCCATCCTAGAAAAATACCATATCAGTATTGAACACATTCCTAGTGGAATTGACTCATTTAATATTGTTGTAGAGAAAAAAGAAATTGAAGAGAGTCTTTATGAAATCTTGGCACACTTCAAAGATGAACTAAAACCAGATAAATTAACTGTCCAAGAGGATTTAGCTTTAATTTCTACTGTAGGTAAAAACATGTCCGATAAACCAGGTACAAGTGGCAAGTTATTTGGTGCCTTAGGTAAAAATAACATCAACATTGTCATGATTGCCCAAGGTAGTGATGAAATCAATATTACAGTGGGAGTTAAGAAAAAAGACTTCACAAAAACAGTCCAAGTTATATATGATACTTTCGTAGGAGGAAATGAAGAATGACAACAATCGCAATTGCCGGTGCTACAGGTGCTGTAGGACAACAAATGTTAGAATGCTTAAAAGAAAGAAACATTCAGGCTGACCTTAAATTATTAGCTAGTGCCAGATCAAAAGGAAAAGAAATCGATGGACACATTGTTGAAGAATTAACAAAAGACAGCTTTCAAGGTGTTGACTATGTATTAGGTGCAACAGGAAATGACATCACAAAAATGTGGATGCCATGGGCCAAAGAAGCAGGATGTATCGTTGTTGATAACTCAAGTGCATTCCGTTTAGACAAAGATGTTCCTTTAGTAATTCCTGAAGTGAATAAAGAAGACATTAAAAACCATCATGGCTTGATTGCCAATCCAAACTGTGCAACGATTATTGCCCTTGTAGCTTTGCAAGCTTTACATAAAAAATACCACACCAAACGCATGATTGTGACAACATTCCAAGCTGTATCAGGTGCTGGTGTTCAAGGAATTGAAGATTTAAAGAATCAAATTGAAGATGAAAATATTCCATCAAAAGCCTTCCCTTACCAAATCGCATTTAATCTTATTCCTCAAATTGGAGACTTTGATGATTTAGGCATCTCAAAGGAAGAATGGAAGATGCAAAATGAGGCAAGAAAAATGTGGCACGATGATGCTTTAAAAGTTAACTGTACTTGTGTGCGTGTCCCTATTTGGCGTTCTCACTCTGAAAGTATCACCATCGAATGTGAAAATGAAGTGGATGTCAATGAGGCAAGAGAATTAGTATCCAAAGCTGAAGGCGTACTATTAAAAGATGATCCAAAAAATCAAATCTATCCAATGCCAAAGGATACGACAAATCAAGACTTAGTTTATGTTGGAAGAATTCGTAAAGACATCACGGATGAAACAAATCATACATTATCTCTATTCTGCTGTGGAGACCAGATTCGTAAAGGTGCTGCTACAAATGCAGTTCAAATTCTAGAAGAATTATTAAAGGCAAACGATTAATTTCGCTTGCCTATTTTTTTAGTTAATTTCAATATCTCCACTTGTCGTATTTAAAGTTAAGGTCGCATTATTTGTTCCTAACACACGAGTTACAGAACCCGTAAATTCTTCTTCACCAATTTCAATATCTCCAGATGTTGTAGAAGCTGTTACTGAAACATTATTGATATTTTCTACACTTACATCTCCAGAAGTGGTTTCTAATGTATTATCTCCTGCCAATTGCCCATCAAATTCAACATCTCCACTTGTAGTAACAAAAGTACAATTATTTAAATTTCCATTCTCAATAGAAATATCACCAGATACACTTGTCACTCTAGAATCTTTTAATGCCACGTTTTGAATTTCAACATCTCCCGCAACAAGATTGCCATTCACAATTAAAGAATCATTTGTCGTATAAATAATCACTTCATTATCATCATGACCTACAAAATGTTTATCTAAAATTATTTCTTTTACAGTTAAAACGCCATCATCAACAGAATAATCCAGCTTTTGTTTCTTCACATCCTGCAAGCGATAAGAAATGGCATTCTCACTGGATTTCTCAATTTTAACATCCATACTTGTCAAATCTAAATTGACAGAAGTAAAATTCTCTATCCCCTCATGATTCAATGGTTCTTTCACAATCGAAGTTTCATTTACTTCTATATTACGAATCAAATGAATTGCAAGAAAGCTACCTCCTGCAATGCAAACAAGAATAAAAATAATTAATATGATAAATCCTTTTTTCATCAAACCACCTCTTTCACTACTAGTTTATCACCACTACTTTGTTTTGTACAGTAGTATGCTCAAAAAAAGAAGAATTACTCTTTAATTCTTCCCTTCTTAACATTTGGCAAAATGAAATGCTCATACATATACTTCCACAACACTTCACTACCCTCATGTGTTTTTTCATTTCGCTTTAATATCTTTTCAAGATGCACACCATTTTCAACCCACATTCTTCCATCCGTCGCAGCATTCAACATAACAGGCTGAAAATTATCCATTACTCTGGCAAACTTAGCTTCGGGTGTTTTTCTTTCTTCAAATTCATTCCACAAATCAAATATTTTTTTTGCCTGATCTTCTGGCAATAAATTAAAAATGCGATTAGCTGCTAAATTCTCTCTTTCATTTTGCGTTTTCAAGCCTTGATCATCATATGCATAGGTATCCCCTGCATCAATTTCCACAAGATCATGAATCAACAACATGGAAATTGTTTTTAATACATCAATTTTTTCATTGGCATATTCACTTAATAATAGTGTCATAATAGCCATATGCCAAGCATGTTGAGCATCATCCTCAAAGTCTTTCCCATTGCTTTGAAGTGTCTTCCTTTTGATTTGTTTTTCTTTATCAATTTCCAAAATAAACTGCATCTGTTTTTCAATTCGTTCCATACCATCACCAACACCATTTTAACACACAAAAAGGCCCGGATTCACTCAGGCCTAATCTATTACGTCAACTTCGAAATCATTAGTGAACTTGAGGAAGGAGCAAAATACGATTTCTATTGACGCAAACCTTCTTAAAACTTCCTTTCGAAGCCAATAAAATTATATCACCTTTTGCAACTGTTTACAATATGATTGTAAATATTTTTCATTTCTATGAAAGCATAAGCATATAAAATATTACACAAGATATCACGCTTACCAAAACAACACCAATTACAGGTAACTTTTTTAAAGCTGCGATAACTGCTACAACACTTGCTATAATGCCAATCCATATATTCTTATCTACATATAGTATAGCTGGAAAAATCAAGGACGCCATGGCCGTATAAGGAATCAATTGCAAGAATATATTAACCTTTCCCGATACTTGAATCTTCTCCATAAACAAGGCTGGCAACATTCTAGGTATATATGTTGATAAACAAAGAAATAAAATCAATATTGCAAATTTCATTGTAGATCCTCCTTGGAAATAAAACACATTCCAATGAGCGCACAACCAAGCGTAGATATCAAAATAGATAATGAACTCGATAAGAATTGATTTAATACCCAATTCACAACCATCGTCATAATCACTACACACAATAAGCGGATCGACTTCTTAGTATTCGGCACTAATAATCCAATAAACATCGCATATAAAGATACACCCAAGCTCTTAGATACGATACTCGGTAGTATACTTGAAAACAATATGCCTAGAGCTGAGCCTACATTCCATGACAGATAACTAAACAAGGAAAGTCCTGCAAAAAATGCAGGTGTTAACTTATTAATTTTCTTATCTGTCATTGACATCGCAAACACTTCGTCTGTAATCCCAAAAGATAAAAGTAAACGAATAGGCAAGCTTGTTTTCTCCATCTTTTCCATAATACACGTACTCATAATAATATGACGCAAATTTAATATAAAGACTGTAAATACAATTGTTACATAAGCAGCATTCTGAGCTAACATTGTGACAGCAGCCATTTGTCCAGCTCCTGTATACACAAACAAGGAAAAGCTCAACGCTTTAAAAAATGTTAATCCTGTTGCTTTAGCCATCATCCCATATGCTATTCCAACAGGAATATATCCTAAAATAATTGGGGTTGCTGCCTTGGCCCCTTCTTTAAAATCTTTCTTCATAATCATTTCCTAAAGAAAAAAGAAACAGTATAAAACTATTTCTCTTCTTCCTTCTTCTTAAACATTTCACTAAATACGCCTAACGCATAGAATAGCACACTAAAGCAGATGCTTTCATAACACGTTGTAATCATGTACAAAACCAAATTCACTACACTTAAGTTTGTACTGTAATATGAAGTAAACGTATTGTATGCTTGAATTGCCGCATAACATGTATAAGCTAATGATAAAACGGCAAAAACATATAATAGAATTGTTAATGCATTCTTATTTTTCATTTGAAATACCCCCTTTAAATAATGTACTAATTAAACCACTATTTTCGTATTTATACAAACAAAATTTCTTTCAGTTTATTTTAAGCAAACGCATCATACGTATCATCATCCTCACAAACAATTTGAATGACGCGCTTTCCATCCACCACAGTCGATACAATCTTATCTGGATATTCCATGGCATCCGAACGAATCGTTAATTCAATACCTTGGGATAACTGGAATTTTTTTGTACGTTTATTATTCAAGCTTTCGGGAACAACTTTAAATTCTGTATCAAAATTTTTACGTTCAGGAAGCGCTAATAAACAATCTTTAATAACATCTTTCTCAATTTCTTCTTCACTAAAAGAATACGAATCAATTAAATTATCAATACACTGATTGTAGTTTAACTGCTGTGGTGTATTCATCACATTCTGTAATTCACTCGATAACTTTACATAATCCTTTTTAGAAACAGGTTCTACAGCGCTCTTCAATTCATTATCCACGGCCTTAAATGCGGAATATGTATTTTTGGCATCATCCCTAGCTTCATCTAACTCCAAGAATGAAACTGTCCAATATTTTGCCATAGTATCTGAATATGCCTTAACATCTTTAAATACAATGTGCGAATTAATTTCATACATTGAAAATACAGCTGATTTCCACAATGATTTCTTATCTCCTGAAAATCCATACTTCTTTGATAAATCACTTCCATCATACCATTTTGAATGTTCCACTTTAGCAACCACAAATAAAAGTTCATCACTACTATTTTGTACCAAAGCCTGAATTAGACTTCCCTTTTTCACATTAGAACCCATGCGATAGATTTTTGCCTGTGCAAGTTTTTCACTCATCAAAAGCTTATCTGCAATACTATCTGTAAGAACTTCACATTTTTCTTGATTCAATGCCATTTGACGAATACACGAAACAACTTGTGTTTGTTCATCATGAATGGTATACATTTTATTTTTCTCATTTGAGTTCGCATACTCAATATATTCTTTCACAAAACCTTGGAATTCTTCAGGCATCTCTTTTTTTTGTACTGTATCATTGTCTAAATCCAATATATGGAAGGATGTATATAAAATTGTCATAAAAAATTTACTCCTTTTTATCGCAAATATTATACAATAAGTAAAGGAGGTTTTAAAAATGAAAAGAAAATCGATACCTATTTTATTATTAACTGGCTATTTAGGAGCTGGTAAAACTACTTTATTAAATCACATTCTAAAAAATCAAGAAGGATATAAAGTTGCGATC
>NZ_DBMEXE010000028.1:11465-12257 GCF_056804935.1 Holdemanella sp.
GTTGCACACTAAAACTAGATCTTTTACAACAACTCTCAGCCTTAGCCTCATCCAATAAGTTTGATTACATCATCATTGAAGCTAGTGGTATTTGCGAACCAATCCCAATTGCGCAAACCATTACAGCCGCCAATGAAACACTATATTCTAGAGGATTACCAGAACTATTCCACTTAGACAACATCATCTGCGTTGCCGATGCTGCAAGATTGTCAAATGAATTCAATTGTGGTAAACACTTATTAGAACCTTGTGAAGATGAAGATTCGCTAGACTCTTTATTGATGCAGCAACTCGAATTCTGTAATACCGTTATCTTAAACAAAGCAGAAACCGTCAACGAAGATGAGAAAAATGAAATCAAGGCAGTCATTCATAAACTATGTAAAGATGCCGGAATCATTGAGGCTAGCTTTGGCCAAGTTAATTTAGAAGAGCTTTTAAACACACATAACTTTGATTATGAAAAAGCACAAAACAACATTGGTTGGATTCACGAAATCGAAGAACACGAACACCATCATCACGAACACGAAGGTGAAGCTTTAGAATATGGAATTTCTACTTTTGTGTGGCAAACAAGAAAACCATTGGATTTAAAGAAATTCACAAATCTATTAAATAACTATCCGAATGTGATTCGTACCAAAGGCTATGTATGGTTTGATAACCAACCTGATTCTGCCTACTTATTTGAACAAGCTGGTAAATTAAATTCACTTACAGAAGACTCATTATGGATTGCGTCAGCTCCAAAACAAGATCAAATAGATTTATTAAAGGCCAATCCAC
>NZ_DBMEXE010000029.1:0-887 GCF_056804935.1 Holdemanella sp.
ACTTCATATAATTTTAATGAAGAAGACGTGTATAATCTATTCTATATATGTCGAAGTATTTATGATCAGTCTATTTATGAAGGAACGAGTAATCATTTTGGGCTTGTAAAAAGCAGTGTATTAAAAGTCGTCAAGACATTAACGGATGTAGAATGGTTGGATTTAGAAGAATTAGAGGAAAAGGAGGAGATTGAAATGTGTGAAGCTGAAAAGAGATGGCTGGAAGTAAAGTCAAAGGAATGGGAAGCTGAAGGAATAAAAAAAGGAATCGAACAAGGTATTGAACAAGGAATCGAACAAGGTGTAGAACTAGGACAGGTTCTTTTGTACAAGACGATGTTAAGGAATGGAATGAGTGTCAATGAAATTTCTAAGGTTTGTTCAATATCTGTTGAGAGTCTAAAACGCGTATTAAATAATTGATATGAAGAGATGAAAAATCTCTTCTTTTCCTATATGCATAATAATAAAGAGGGGAACATTCTAGTGTTCTATACAGGGAAATGCCTTGGAAAACAACTAGTAGAGGTGGACGAAAGGTTCAAATCTTATTTTCATGACTCATTTTAATGAAAAAGATGTGTATAATTTATTCTACATATGTCGAATTGTTTATGTTCAGTCTATTTATGAAGGAACAATCAATGGTTTAGAATTTGTGTAAAAGAAGTAAAAATATTGATGGATGTAGAATGGTTGGATTTAGAAGAATTAGAGGAAAAGGAGGATATTGAAATGTGTGAAGCTGAAAAGAGATGGCTGGAAGTAAAGTCAAAGGAATGGGAAGCTGAAGGAATACAAGAAGGACTCGCACAAGGACTTGAACAGGGACTTGAACAGGGTATTGAGCAAGGTATTGAGCAAGGTATTGAGCAGGGACTTCAGCA
>NZ_DBMEXE010000029.1:897-9946 GCF_056804935.1 Holdemanella sp.
AGGGCAGGTTCTTTTGTACAAGACGATGTTAAGGAATGGAATGAGTGTCAATGAGATTTCCAAGGTTTGTTCGATATCTGTTGAAAATTTAAAACGAGTATTAAGTAATTGATATGAAGAGAAAAAATCTCTTCTTTTCTTATATGTACAATGCTAAAGATAGACTACCAATGGTGCACATTCTAGTATTTTATACAGGAGAAAGGCCTTGGAATGCAGCAAATAAGCTTTTCATTAAGAGTCGTCTAGACATTAATGGATGTGGAATGGTTGGATTTATAAGAATTAGAGGAGGAGCTTGAAATGTATCAAAAAATGATGGACAAGGGATTTGGGGTTAAAGCTATCGCCTCCATCTTCTCAGTAAGTGAAGAATCAATCCGAAAGCTATTGATAAAATAATTGTTAAGTCATTCGTTTTGAATGGCTTCATTATAAAACGGGGGAAATATGAATAAGAATATAAAAAGAATAAGTGTAGTATGCCTATGTATATTATTGAGTGGTTGTAGCATGTTTCAATCAGCACTTAATGATATCAAGGGCAATTTAGTAGGTAATGGATATACGATCTATACGTATGATAATTATGGTAGTGAAGTCATGGAGACAAGTGGAGATAAAATTAGTATTACAGGTAATGCGGTAGAGTCTACTTCCTATGATGAAGATGGACATGTTGTCCGTGGCTATGAATTATCAAGTGTAATTACGATAACGGTAGACGGGAAAGAAATAGAATCATGTGGAGATACTTGTATTTTTGAACAAAAAGGCTTAACACCGGATGTGGATTTCACACAAGAAGATATTGATTCAAATACACATGGACAAATATCAGACAATACATCGGTTGCTCGTTTTATCAACAAGTATAAAAATATGTTTGGCAAAGGAAGAATTGTAGTCATTAAATCCCAATTAGGACAGCCCATTGCCGCCTACTCTGGAGATAAGGTGTATTGGAAGATTCCAGATAATTTACCAAAGATGACGAAGCTTATGATTGATGGTAAGGCTTTGTATATTCATAGAGCAAATTTTCAAATCATTGATAAAGAATTATTGGATTAGGAGAAACAAAATGAAACAACAAATTAGTAGTACAAAAGGACCTAAGGCATTAGGACCATATTCAGCAGGGATTGCTTCAGAAGGACTCGTATTTTTATCTGGACAATTAGGTGTGAATACAGAAGGAAATTTGGTTAGTGAAGATGTTGTTGAACAAACTCAGAAAGCCTTTGAAAATATTGGTGTATTATTAGAAGCTTCAGGCTTAACATATGATGATATTGTTAAGACAACCGTATTATTGGATGACATGAATGATTTCGCGAAAGTAAATGAAGAATATGCGAAATACTTTGATGGTATATATCCTGCTCGAAGCTGCTTTGAAGTAGCTGCATTACCTAAAAATGCAAAGGTAGAAATTGAGTGTATCGCAATCAAAAAATAGTTTAAACATATATGTCGTAAATAGAGTTCGTTCTTTGATGTATTGAAGAATTTTATTGTTGAAAAATCCATGATTTATGGTAGTATATATGAAAGAGAAATTGGATTTGAAAAGGGACTTTTTAAATCCATTTTTTTAAGATCACAAGGAGGATTATATGAACAAAAATTCGTTATTATCCATGAGAGATCTGTCAGTTGAAGACATCTATAGCATTCTTGATGATGCTAGACTTTTTAATAGTTCCTTTAAAGATTGGCAATTACCAATGCAGAAAGCATTGGTTGCTAATCTTTTTTTTGAGGCTTCAACTCGAACACATTTCTCATTCGAAAGTGCACAGCACCAATTAGGATGCCAAGTAGCCGATTTTGCGGCAGGAGCATCTAGTGTCACAAAGGGAGAAACTCTTTATGATACAGTAAAGACATTTGAATCAATTGGGTATGACATGGTGGTGATCCGTCATTCTCAAGATGAGTATTTTAAAGAATTGGAAAATATCAATATTCCAATTTTAAATGCTGGAGATGGTGCAGGAAACCATCCAACACAATGCTTGTTAGATTTACTAACTATGCAAAATGAGTTTGGCACACTAGAAGGCTTAAATGTAGTAATCTGTGGAGATATCTTACATTCAAGAGTGGCTGCCAGTGATAAAGAAGCTTTAGAAAAATTAGGGTCAACCGTTCGTTTTGCCGGACCAAAAGAATGGGAAAGACCTGGCTATCCAACAATTGACTTTGATGAAGCCATTGAATGGGCAGACGTTGTCATGATGCTTCGTATCCAGAAAGAAAGAGGTTCTGGAATGGCCGGTATGACAGATAGTGAATACTTAGAAAAGTATGGTCTTACAAAAGAACGTTATGCAAGAATGAAAGACAAGGCTATCGTGATGCATCCAGCTCCTGTTAATCGTGGTGTTGAAATTGATACGGATTTAGTGGAAGCTGAAAAATCAAGAATTTTTGAACAAATGCACAATGGTATGTTGGTTAGAAAGGCCGTTATTAAACGTGGATTTGGTTTTGCTCCATTCAAGGAGAAAAAATAAGTATGCGTTTAATCAAAAATGGTCAAGTTTTAATTGACAATCGTCTCGAAAAGAAAGATATTTTAATTGACGAAGGAAAGATCATTCAGATTGATGATTCTATCTTGAAAGACTGTGATACAGTGGATGCCACAGGCTTAACTGTAATTCCAGGATTAGTGGATGTACATGTGCATTTTAGAGAACCTGGACACAGTGAAAAAGAAACCATTCATACAGGTAGTTTAGCGGCGGCACATGGAGGATTTACTTCTGTGTTTGCGATGCCAAATGTCATTCCTTTTCCAGATGATGTAGACACAATGAAAGACTATCAACAATTAATCAAAAAAGAATCTGTAGTACATACATATCCATATGCTTGCATTACATTAGAAGAGGCAAGTAAAGAAGTAGTGGATATGAAGGGCATCAAAGAATTAGGTGTACGCTGGTTCAGTGATGATGGTGTTGGGGTAGCTACACCAGAAATCATGAAAGAAGCCATGGAAAAGGCGAAAGAAAATGACTGCATGATTGTAGCTCATACAGAAGATATGAGTTATCGTAGACCAGGGGCTTGTGTACATGACAGTGAAGTTGTGACATCTAAGGGCTGGCTTGGAATCCCAAGTGCCTGTGAAAGTGCACAATTGATTCGTGATTTAGAAATCACAAAAGAAATAGGAAACGCTTATCATGCTTGCCACATTTCAGCTAAAGAGAGTGTAGAAGCATTAAAAAACGCAAAAGAATCAGGTTCGAATGTAAGTGCTGAAGTTACAGTACACCACTTATTATTAGAAGATAAAGATGTGGCTGGACCAAACTGGAAAATGAATCCACCTTTAAGAAGTCATGAAGACCGTATGGCTTTGATTGAAGGCTTGGAAAACGGAACATTGGATTGCATTGCCAATGACCATGCACCACACACCTCTGAAGAAAAGAAGCGTTCTATGGATAAAGCACCATTTGGGATTGTTTCATTAGAAAGCGCATTTGCCTTACTATACACAGAGTTTGTTCACCGCCAAAAGCGTTGGACATTGGCTCAATTGGTAAATTGGATGTCGGCTGCACCTGCTAAGCGTTTTGGCTTAGAGAATATAGGACAAATTAAAGAGGGCTATAATGCCGATTTGGTTTTAGTAGATTTAGAACATGAATCTTTGATCGACATAGATACATTTGAATCCATGGGGAAAAATACGCCATTTAATGGTTGGAGCGTAAATGCGCAAGTAAAGGAAACCATTGTAGATGGAAAAACAGTATGGAAAGGATAAAACATGGAAATGTATTAATGACAATTGATGATGAGAATAAACAAGAAGCACTAGAATTGGCGAAACGCTTCGCAAATATTGGATATGGAATCAATGCAACAAAGGGTACGACAGACTTATTTGAAGCTGAAGGATTGTATGTTCATGGTGCTAGTAAGATTGAAACAGAAGATGGTAAAAACGTTCTAGACATTATTCGTAATGGACGTGTAAACTTTGTCATTAACACAATGTCTAATAAGAAGAACACAAGTGCTGATGGATTCTTGATTCGTCGTGTGTCTGCAGAAAATAACATTTCTTGTATGACAAGTTTAGATACAGCGAATGCATTAGTGAAAGTTTTAGAGTCATTGAGTTTCTCAATGGTTTCTATGAATGAAATGGGGAAATAGTATGCAGGAATTTGCGAAGATTCTGTCGAATGTGGAAATCGCAAAAGATATTTGGAAAATGGAATTGAAAACAGACTTAGCTAAAATAGCTAAGCCTGGTCAATTCATTGAAATCACAGTTCCAGGTTTCTATTTGCGAAGACCCATCTCGATTAGTGAAATTAAGGAAGATATTTTGGTCATTATCTACAAGGTGCTTGGTGAAGGTACTTTAAAAATGACTGAACTTGAAGGAAAATTAGATATCTTTGGTCCACTTGGAAATGGTTTTCCAATTGAAGATAAAGAAGAAGTGTTGTTGATTGGTGGAGGTGTTGGTGTACCACCACTATATGAAACAGCCAAACAATATTTAAGTAAAGATGCACGTGTAACTGTAGTATTAGGTGCAAATGATGCAGGTAGCGTATTCTATGTGGATGAATTTAAGGCTTTAGGATGCGATGTATATGTCGCAACCATGGATGGTTCATTAGGTACAAAGGGTACAGCATTAGATGCGATCAAAGAAAACAATGTGACATGTCCATTTGTGTTAAGTTGTGGACCTTTACCTATGTTGAAGGCAATCAATGAACAATATAGTGAAGGCTATATTTCATTAGAAGCTCGTATGGCATGCGGTCTAGGTGCTTGTATGGGATGTGTTGTGAAAGATGTAGAAGGACATTCATTACGTGTATGTAAGGATGGTCCTGTATTTGAAATGGGAAAGGTGGCTTTATAATGGATATTTCAGTAAAACTACCTGGATTAAATTTAAAAAATCCAATTATTCCAGCTAGTGGATGTTTTGGATTTGGTAAAGAATATGCCGAACTATATGATTTGAGTGTATTAGGTGGTATTGCCATTAAATCGGCTACGCCACAAGAGCGTTTTGGAAATCCTACACCAAGAATTGCCGAAACTCCAATGGGAATGTTGAATGCGATTGGTCTACAAAATAAGGGCGTAGATTCAATTATCAAAAATGAACTTCCATTCCTTGCACAGTATGATACAGAAATCATGGCCAATGTGGCGGGTGCATGTGAAGAAGATTATGTAGAGGTTATCAAGAAATTAAATGATCAGCCAGTAATCAAGGCGTATGAATTAAATATTTCTTGTCCTAATGTAAAACATGGTGGTATTGGTTTGGGAACGAAACCTGAGCTTGCAGCACATGTGACAAAGATTTGTAAGGAAGCAGCTACAAAACCTGTATATGTGAAGCTTTCACCAAACGTAACAGATATTGTAGAAATTGCCAAAGCTGTTGAAGAAGCCGGTGCAGATGGTATTGTATTGATCAATACTTTAATGGGTATGCGCATCAATTTGAAGACGGGAAAACCATTACTTGCCAATGTGACAGGTGGTCTTTCTGGTCCTGCCATTAAGCCAGTTGCATTAAGAATGGTATATCAAGTGGCACAAGCTGTAAATATTCCAATCATTGGTGTTGGTGGAATTACTTGTGCAGAAGATGTATTGGAATTCTTAAATGCTGGGGCAAGTGCTGTTGAAGTGGGTGCCCAAAACTTTGTGGATCCTTATGTATGTCCAAAAATCATTGAGGATCTTCCAAAAGTATTAGAGAAATATGGATATAAGAATATTGAAGAAGCAGTTGGAAGGAGTTTTAAATAATGAGTAAGACAATTGTAGCACTAGATTTTTCTAGTAAAGAAGAAGTTGTAGATTTCTTAAAACAATTTGATGAACCTGTATATGTAAAGATTGGTATGGAATTAACATATGCGTGTGGTTTAGAAATGGTAAAAACAGTGAAGGAAATGGGTCACCACATTTTCTTAGACTTGAAATTGCATGATATTCCAAACACAGTTAAGGGTGGAATGAAAAACTTAGCGAACTTAGGTGTAGATATTGTCAATGTACACTGTGCTGGTGGTATTGCGATGATGAAGGCTGCCATTGATGGTTTGAATGAAGGGGCTAAAGATGGAAAACGTCCTATGTGTATCGGTGTAACTCAGCTTACTAGTACTTCTAAAGAAGCTATGAATAACGAATTAGGAATTCCAGGTGAAGTGATTGATTGTGTTATTAAATATGCGAAGAATGCCAAAGAAGCAGGTTTAGATGGTGTTGTATGTTCCGTACATGAAGCTAAGGCGATTCACGAAGCTTGTGGAGAAGACTTCTTAACAGTTACTCCTGGTATTCGTTTGGCAAGTGATTCTAAAGATGATCAAAAGCGTGTCGCGACTCCTGCATTTGCGAAAGAACAAGGTTGTGATTATATCGTAGTTGGTCGTTCAATTACGAAGAGTGCTAACCCAGTTGAAACATATAAGGAAATTGAAGCAACTATGTCAAAATAAGGTGTGAGATATCACATCTTTTTTTTACTTTTCTTGTTGAAATTTTTATGATTTGTGGTAGTATACTAAACAGAGAAAATATAGTATTTTTTTCAAAAGGAGGATACGTATGATCAAGAATCCAGCTTTGTATGTGAAAAAAACGTCAGCGGTTGAGGTGAATAGTATTCTTCGTAGTGCTATACTTTTTAATAGTTCTATTTAAAGATTGGCAATGTATTGTTTGCTAATCTTTTTTTTGAGTAAATAACAGAAAGGACAAATTATGGAAAGACTTTTGATTTTAGAGGATGGAAGTGTATATCGCGGAACAGCGTTTGGTAGTGACAACTTCCAAATTGGTGAATTGGTATTTAATACGTCAATGACGGGTTATCAAGAAATTTTGACAGATAATTCATATTGTGGACAAATTGTAATGATGACATATCCATTGATTGGTAACTATGGAATCAACCGTGATGATAATGAAAGCATGGTTCCATGTGTATTTGGATTTGTCGTTAAGGACTATTGTGAATTTCCAAGCAATTTCAGATGTTCAGAAACATTAGATGATTTCTTAAAACGTGAAAATATTCCAGGTATTTATGATATTGATACACGTGAAATCACAATGAAGATTCGTAACGTAGGTACCATGAAGGCAGTTATGGCTGATGTGGATGCCAATGTAGATGCGGTAGTTGCTGGTTTAAAAGCCGCTGATTTCTTACATGATCAAGTGGCTCGTGTTTCGACAAATAAAGTATTCCCAATCCCAAATCGTGGTAAGAAAGTTGTATTGATGGATTTTGGGGCAAAATTAGGTATTGTTCGTGAACTGTCAAAACGTGGATGTGATTTAGTGATTGTTCCATATGATACACCAGCAAGCACAATCTTATCTTATCGTCCAGATGGCGTTATGTTGTCGAATGGTCCTGGTGATCCTACCGATGTAAAAGTCGCTATTGAAACGATTAAAGAATTGATTCCTCAAACGGTTGTATTTGGAATTTGTCTAGGTCATCAGTTGATTTCTTTGGCTTGTGGTGCAAAAACATATAAATTGAAATTTGGACACCGTGGAGCTAACCATCCTGTAGTTAATCTTTCAACAGGTAAAGTAGAAATTACTTCTCAAAACCATGGCTTTGCGGTAGATATTGATAGCTTGAAGGATACGCGTTTGGAAATGACACACCAAGCATTAAATGATAAGAGTTGTGAAGGTGTTCGCCATAAAGATTACCCATGTTTTGCGGTGCAATATCATCCAGAAGCAAGTGCAGGACCTGAAGATTCTCGTTACTTGTTTGATCAATTTATTGAATTAATGGAGGAGAATAAAAATGCCTAAACGTACAGATATCAAAAAAATCTTAGTGATCGGTTCTGGTCCAATTATCATTGGTCAGGCTGCTGAATTTGATTATGCCGGAAGTCAGGCATGTCAATCCCTTCGTGAAGAAGGATATGAAGTTATTTTGATTAACTCAAACCCTGCCACAATCATGACAGATACAGCCATCGCAGACCGTGTTTATATTGAACCTTTGACTGTTGATTTCGCAAAAAGAGTTATTTATAAAGAAAGACCCGATGCCATTTTAGGATCATTAGGTGGTCAAACAGGATTAAACCTAGTTGTAGAATTACATGAAGATGGAATCTTAGATGAGTTTGGTGTAGAAATTTTAGGTACAGACTTACATGCAATCAACCGTGCAGAAGATCGTGAATTGTTCCGTTCTTTAATGCAGGAAATCAATGAGCCAGTACCAGAAAGTATGATTGTTCATACAGTAGAAGAAGCTGTTGAATTCGCAAAACGCGAAGGATATCCATTAGTTGTTCGTCCAGCTTATACACTTGGTGGAACGGGTGGAGGTTTCGCCGATGATGAGGCTGAACTTCGTGAAATTTGTGATTCTGGATTAAAGGCAAGTCCAGTTCATCAATGTTTGATTGAACAAAGTATTGCAGGATATAAAGAAATTGAATATGAAGTAATGCGCGATGCCAAAGATAATGCGATTGTTGTATGTAACATGGAAAATATTGATCCAGTAGGTGTGCATACTGGAGACAGTACGGTTGTTGCGCCAGTTCAAACTTTGACAGATCGTGAAAATCAAATGCTTCGTAATGCATCTTTAAAAATCATTCGTGCATTGAAGATCTGTGGTGGATGTAACGTTCAGTTGGCGTTGAATCCAGATAGTTTCAAATATTATGTCATCGAAGTTAATCCTCGTGTATCTCGTTCATCTGCTCTAGCTAGTAAGGCAACAGGATATCCAATTGCGAAGATTAGTGCTAAATTAGCGGTTGGTTTAGGTTTAGATGAAATTATTAACCCAATTACTAAAACAAGTTATGCATGTTTTGAACCTGCATTAGACTATATTGTAACGAAATTTGCACGTTTCCCATTTGATAAATTCCCTAATGCGGATCGTCATTTAGGAACACAAATGAAGGCAACTGGTGAAATTATGTCCATTGGACGTAACTTTGAAGAATCTTTCTTGAAGGCAGTTCGTTCT
>NZ_DBMEXE010000029.1:9956-11995 GCF_056804935.1 Holdemanella sp.
TTCGTTCTTTAGAGATGAAAGTGGATCATATCTATAAAAAAGAATTGGCTGGATTAACGAAAGAAGAATTACTTGAAAAAATCAAGAAGTGTGATGATGAAAGAATTTTTGCGGTTACACAATGGCTTCGTGATGGATATGATATGGAGACAATTCATAATGTAACGAAAATGGATGATTTCTTCTTGTGTCACTTGTCAAGAATTATCAGCTTAGAAAAGCTAATGATGGAAAATCCCAAAGATGTTGAAGTTTTACGTAAATTAAAGAAATACGGCTTTGCGGATAGCTACATTGCACGTAATTGGGATATGAAAGAATTCGACTTATATAACTTGCGTAAAGAAAATGGAATCATGCCAGTATATAAGATGGTAGATACTTGTGCGGGTGAGTTTAAGAGTGCAACTCCATACTTCTATTCAAGTTATGAACATAAGAACGAATCTGAGGTAACAGACCGTAAAAAAATCGTTGTATTAGGTTCAGGACCAATTCGTATCGGACAAGGTGTTGAGTTTGACTATGCGACAGTACATTGTGTACAGACTTTGCGTGAAGAAGGCTATGAAGCTATCGTCATCAACAACAACCCTGAAACTGTATCAACCGATTTCTCAATTAGTGATAAATTGTATTTTGAACCACTAACTACAGAAGATGTAATGCACGTAATTGATTTAGAAAAACCATTAGGTGTTATTGTTCAATTTGGTGGTCAAACCGCAATCAACTTAGCCGATTCATTGGTAGAACATGGTGTTAAGATTCTAGGTACTTCACTACACTCTATTGATTTAGCGGAAGACCGTCATGAATTTGAAGCGATGTTACATAAATTGAATATTCCTCAACCAAAAGGTGAAACTGCAGTAACAGTAGAAGAATCACTCGTTATTGCCAATAAGATTGGTTATCCAGTACTTGTTCGTCCAAGTTATGTATTGGGTGGTCGTGCCATGGAAATCGTACATAATGATGATGAATTAAGAGTATATATGGCAACAGCCGTAAAGGAAATCAGTCATGATGCACCAATCTTAGTTGATAAATATATTGTTGGTAAAGAACTAGAAATCGATGCGATTGCGGATGGAAAGAACGTATATATTCCAGGTGTAATGGAACATATCGAGCGTGCGGGTATTCACTCTGGTGACTCAATTAGTGTATATCCTACACAGATCATCAATGAGAAGGTGAAAGAAACGATCATTGATTATGGAACAAGAATTGGTGAAGGCTTTGAATTTGTTGGTTTATACAACATTCAGTTCATTGTAGATAAAGAAAATAATGTCTATGTATTAGAGGTAAACCCACGTTCCTCTCGTACCGTACCATTCTTATCTAAGATTACAGGTGTTCCTATGTCTCAAATTGCGACTAAGTGTGTATTAGGTGAAAGTATTGAAGATCAAGGTTTAACACCTGGATACCATCCTGAAGATAAAGAAAGAGTCTTTGTTAAAGCACCAGTATTCTCATTTGCGAAATTACGTAGTGTAGATACAGTCTTAGGACCTGAAATGAAATCTACAGGTGAGGCTTTGGGTAGTGATGTCAACTTAGAAAAAGCATTGTACAAGGCTTTAGTAGCTTCAGGAATCAATATTCCTTTACATGGAAGTGTATTACTAACAATTGATGATGATAATAAACAGGATGCTTTAGAAATCGCAAAACGTTTCTATAACATTGGATATGGTATTTATGCGACGAAGGGAACAGCTAAATTCTTAGAAGATAATGGCTTATTTGTACATGTAGCGGCCAAAGTCAATGAGGATAATGGAAATGAAACTGTATTGGATATTATTCGTCATGGACATGTAAACTTTGTCATCAACACAATGTCAAATAAAGATAATTCTACAAGTAAAGATGGATTCTTGATTCGTCGTGTATCTGCAGAAAATAACATTTCTTGTATGACAAGTTTAGATACGGCACATGCCTTAATTAAAGTATTGGAATCTTTGAGCTTCTCAATGATTTCTATGAATGAGATGGGTAAATAGAGTGTGACAAATCACACT
>NZ_DBMEXE010000030.1:0-2255 GCF_056804935.1 Holdemanella sp.
AGCATGCATCTTAGATAATTTATTGGTGATATAATCCATGTCTTCTTGATTCATTTGACAGGTTTCATCAAATAGATCGCCACCAAAAATCAGAATGTCTGGATCTAAATGTTCAATTTTATTAAAGAGTTTATCGGCTCTTTTTTTATTTTCAAATTTACCATATTGCACATCCGTAAAATAAACAATGGATACATCATTCATTGAGGATGGAATCTTTTCATCTTTCAATGTTTTATATTGTACACTCAATTGTTCGGGCTCAACATTTTTTGCGATTTTCAAAGATCCTAGCATACTTAATACGATCGCAAATAATATGGCAATGATGATAAACATTTGTTTCTGTAATTTTGTCATGAAACTATTTTATCATAAAATAGAAAAGACATCACTAGGATGCCTTTGTTGCTCTTGGTTTTCTTGCATGGAAATTGTTCTTACGATTCTTTTGAAGTTCTTCCATTGTTTGTTTTGAATTCAAGATAACTGGAATTACAATTGGGTTTCGATGTGTCTTCTTGTATAAGAATGGTTCTAATGTAGAGCGTACACAGTTTTTGATTTCAGAGAAAGTGGTTTTTTCTTTCATCTTTTCCTGAAGAGAATTATTCACAATATATTCAGCTTCTTTGATCAATCCCTGTGAATCTTTAATAAAGACAAATCCACGTGATACGATGACGGGTCGCATTAAGATTTTGTTTTCTTTTGAATCGATAGCTAAGATAACGGCAACTAATCCATTATCAGCTAAGATTCGACGATCTTTTAAAACAGCAGTGGACAATCCGGAAATATCATTTCCATCGACATAAATATCGTCACCTTGGTATCGCCAGTCACTTTGTAGCACTTTGTGATCTCTTAAAATTAAAATATCTCCATTTGCGCATACAAAGATATTCTCTTTAGGAATACCTGTTTCCATTGCGGTTTGACGGTGTTGCATCAACATCTTATATTCACCATGAATTGGCATAAAATAGGTTGGACGAACTAACTGTAACATCAGTTTTTGTTCTTCTTTAGAAGCATGTCCCGTTGTATGCAAGTTATTTAAGATGGATTTTGTCAATACTGTAGCACCCGATCTAAATAAGTTATCAATAACGCGATTGACGCTTGATTGGTTTCCTGGAATTGGATTGCTTGAGAATACGATTGTATCTCCAGGTTTTAAGTGAATAAAGCGGTGTGTACCATTCGCAATCCTTGATAGGGCAGCCAAAGGTTCACCCTGACTTCCTGTACAAATAATACAAACTTTATCATCTGGTGTATAAGCTAATTCTTCAGGACTTAAGAAATCTGAATTTTTAACTTTGATTGTTCCCATCTTTCGTCCGATATCGACAACATTTTCCATACTTCGACCAAATACGATTACTTTTCTACCGAATTTAGTAGCAGCTTCAATGATTTGGGCAACACGATGTACGTTGGATGCGAATGTCGCAACAATTAAACGTTGTTTTGTCTTACGCATAATGTCCTGGATTTCATTGGCAACTTTTCTTTCTGAAATAGAGAAGTCTTCAACTCCAGAGTTTGTAGAATCTGACATCAATAAGTCTGGTTTTGTGACACCGATAAATGCCATTTTCTGGTAGTCTGCATTTGTTCCAACAGGAGTTAAGTCAAATTTGAAGTCACCTGTGTGGACAATAGATCCATTAGGACATGTGATATGTACACCTAAAGAATCGGGGATAGAGTGGATGGTATTGAAGAAACCAACTTTAAAGTATTTTGTTGAGATACTTGAGTTTTCATCAATTTCTATAATTTTTGTTTTTTCTAGTCCTTTATGTTCACTTAACTTTTTAAGAATCAAAGCCTTCGCAAAACGAGGTGCATAGATAGCATCAATTTGGACTTGTTTTAGTAAGAATGGAATTCCTCCAATATGATCCTCGTGACCATGGGTAATTACTAAAAACTTTCTTTTTTTTTTCATGCGAATCAAATGATGATAATCAGGAATTACATAGTCAACTCCTAATAGTTCATCACCTGGAAACAAAACGCCACAATCTACGATACAGATTTCATTTTCGTGTTCGTAGCAATACATATTTTTACCGACTTCGCCTAATCCCCCTAGGGCGTAAATCAAAGTATCACCTTTTTCAACGTGATTTTTTGCATGATATGGTTTTTTGTTCGATGCATGCCCAAACGCTTGTTCTTGTGTTTTTGGCATATTCGACCTCTTTCTATAATTTAATGACTCTATTGTTATTATAGCAAAG
>NZ_DBMEXE010000030.1:2265-11677 GCF_056804935.1 Holdemanella sp.
ACGCGATTTAAAAAAGCAGAAGCTTAAATGACTTCTGCCTCATCATCACTTTTCCATGGATTATTGGCATCAATATGATCGTAGAAAAGAGTACCTGATAAGTGATCGATTTCGTGTTGAAGGCAAATTGCGAAATATCCTTCAGCTGAAATTGTTACATTTTTATCTTGAATCAAATCATAACCACGAACTTTAATTCTTGCATGACGGAAAACATGTCCTGGATGTTCGCCTTTTACGGATAAACAACCTTCTCCATTATCTAAATATGCGTTTTGTACGGATTCGGAAATGATTTTAGGATTGACTAGTGCAACTTCATCTACACCATCTTCATAAGGAATCACAACCGCAATCATTTGTTTTAAAACACCAACTTGTACAGCTGCAATACCAACGGCCGGCTGTAAATCTTCGGCTTCGGCAATTTCATCATTTTGTGAATTACGCACATAATCTAACATGGCCTGTAAAAGTTCTCTGTCCTCATTTGATAAAGGCAATTGAACAGGTTCACTTTGCATACGAATTCTTTCGTCTGTATCCAATATAATATCTTTGCTTGTTATTTTCATAGTAATCATCCTCGCAAACATTCTATAGCATTTTCGAATTATTGACAAATGATTTTTGAAAATATGCTAAAATAGAATTTATGATGGGGGGATTTACATGTCCGAACAAAAAAAGAAGGGAAAATTATCATTTTTCGCATTGGATCCAAAGTGTGATAAGTATATCAATTGGGCGGTGGCGCTTCTTTTGTTGATTGGAACATTTACGATTGTTTCAACCAATGTAGGAAAAACGACATATGCCCCTAACATTGTTCCAAAAGTAATTGTCAAACAAAGTATATTTTGCGTATGTGGATATATTGCTATGTGGTTTATGAATCGCTTTTTTCGCTTTCGATGGTATTCAAAAATAGAATGGTGTATTGTTCCACTTTGTTTGTTCATAATGATACTTCCATTTGCGTTTCCAGAAATTGGAGGAAGCCATGCCTGGATTCAGATTGCCGGTATATCTTTGCAGCCAAGTGAATTCGCAAAACCATTATTGCTGATTATTTGTGCGACATGCTTGTATCGTGCAAAAAAGAAATCAATTATGTTAAAGGAAAAGGGTAGACTCTTTAAAAGGGCGTGGGCCGCATTTATTTGTATATGTATCATTGTGCTTTTTCAAAAAGATACAGGAACCGCTGTTATCATTGGATTTATCTTTATATCTTGTATCATGATTCCAAAATATCCTGTTTTACAACATACACAACGAGTATTAAAAGTACTTATTTATGGAGGAATTATTTCTGGCGTTGTTTTGTTTGGATTTACAAATATAGGAAATGAAATCTTAAAACATACGTCATTTGCACATATTGCGGTGCGCGTTGAAAACTTCAAAGATCCATATAACGATGTTTATGGGGATGGATATCAACCAGCTAATTCTTTGTATGGAATCGCAAGCTCAAATATTGTTGGAAAAGGCATTGGGAACTCAGCACGTAAATATGGTTATTTAACACAGGCTGATAATGACTATATTTTAGCTGTATTGATTGAAGAAACAGGTATCTTTGGTTTGTTTGGATTGGTTATTCTGTATGGAATTATTGAATTTCGCTTATTTTATTATGCCTTTAAAACAAGTGAGTATATGTACAAAATAATATTAGGCGGCGCAGGCGTTTATCTATTTATGCACTTCTTTTTGAATGCTGGTGGTGTGGCTAGCCTGATTCCTTTTACAGGAGTACCCCTACTATTTATAAGTAGTGGAGGTACAAGCTTGATTTCAATTATGTTGACAATGGGATTGGCACAAAACTGCATTTGTGCAATCCGAAGAAGGGAGATGGATCGATTATCATGAGAATTGTAGCGGGAAAATATGGGTCTAGATCATTAAAAAGTCCTAAAAATGATGCGACTAGACCAACACAAGATAAAATTAAAGGGGCCATCTTCTCAAGTTTGGGGAACATGTTTGATGGCGGTAACTTTTTAGATTGTTACAGTGGAACTGGAAATATGGGTTTAGAAGCTGTGAGTCGCGGAATGGATCATGCGACTTTGGTGGACAATAATAAAGGGGCTATTTCTGTCATTAAAGAGAATGTAAAGAGTTTAAAGGCAGAAAAAGAGACCAAAATCATTTGTGGAAATATTTTTAGTGTATTGGAGCGTTTGACTTTAAAGTATGATGTAGTTTATATTGATCCTCCTTATGCGAAACAGGAAAATGAAAAGTTGATTCAAAAATTAGAGGATTTAGATATTGTAAAATCAGATGGAGTTATTGTGGTGGAAAGCCTGCAAGAAGAGGTGTGGCCAGAAAAAATAGCTTCATTCATAAAATATAAAGAGAAGACATATGGCATTACGCGTATTTCTTATTATCAAAAAGAGGAGAATGAAGAATGAAAATAGCAGCATTTTGCGGAACATTTGACCCAGTTACTTATGGTCATTTAGATATTATTGAAAGAGCAAGTAAGTTGTTTGATCAGTTAGTGGTCTTTATTTCGCCAAACTCAGATAAAAATAATGAGTTTACAGAGGAAAAAAGATTAAAATGGTTGAATGAATCAACGAAGCACTTGTCAAACGTAACATGCAAGATTCAGTCGGGATTAGTTGTCGAGGCATGCAAAAGTGTGAATGCGACTGTGCTGGTACGTGGAATTCGTAATGGTGTGGATTGTACATACGAGCAAAACATGGCGTTTATGAACGCAAGATTGAATGAGGACATTGAGACAGTATGTTTATTTACTCGTCCTGAATATAGTTTGTACTCAAGTTCAAACGTAAGAGAACTGTTTAAATATGGTCAGGACATTTCGGGATTTGTTCCTGCTTGTGTATTAGAAGATCTTAAAAAAGGAGAAGAATAAAATGGAAAAGTTTATTGATTGGTTAAAGGCAAATGGATATCAATATAAAGATGAAGATATTTATCTAGAAGCTTGTACACACTCTTCGTATGCCAATGAACATCATCGTGAAATGGGAGACAATGAGCGCTTAGAATTTATGGGAGATTCTGTTTTACAAATTTGGAGTGCTACACAATTATTTTTGATGGAACCCAAAATGCGTGAAGGACAAATGACAACACTTCGTGCACAGACAGTGTGTGAATCTACATTAGCCGTATTGAATAGACAATTAGGATGGTATGAATTCTTGCGTCTAGGTGTTGGTGAAGAAAAAACGGGTGGACGCCATAGAGAAAGTATTTTGGCCGATCAATTTGAAGCTTGCATCGGAGCTATTTATATTGATCAGGGATATGCCGTTTGTGACGAGATTTTGACAAAATATATGAAGCCAGTATTTAAACAAGAAAAGAGTGAGGCTGTTACAGACTATAAAACACATTTACAAGAGGTGATTCAGGCAGATTCTAGAAAGACAATTCAATATAAATTGTTAGAAGAAAAAGGTCCAAGCAATGCACCAACCTTCACAATGGGTGTGTATTTAGATGATATTTTATTAGGTCAGGGAACGAGTAGCACAAAGAAAAAGGCGGAACAAAAAGCAGCTAAGGATGCTTTTGAAAAGATGGCAAAATAAAATGGAAGTATTTGAGAAATTACTAGATCCGGAATTATATGCGTATTTTAAAAATGCGACTTTTTATGAGAATCCTGTATTTCATACAGCGCATAAAATGGTTGATTTTTACATTGAATTTGAGAATGTAATTCCTTTGGAAATTTATGAACAGATCATTACTAAGCTTCAGCTTTCTTTGCATGCTCATGTAAAGTTGCATATGCACACAAAGAATAGCGTTATTGAAATGGATGAACTGGATCGTTATGTAAATTTTTTTGTGGAAAAATATAGTGATGTGAAGGATTTTCGCTTTCTACATCCTTATTTAGAAAATGATACAATCTGTTTTTCTACACGCGATGAGTCTCGTCTTGCTGCTTTAAATTTGGCTTTACCTTCATTAATGGAAAAGTTAGCGGATGTAGGGATTACGCAGGAAATTGTGTGTAAAAAAGTTGAGGATGATATTGAAATTGAAACGGCAAAGGTGCAAGTAGCTGCACCTGTTGTGAAACAAGAGCCAGTTAAGAAGCAGTATCCTTCTTCAAACAGCTATAAGAAGGAATCAGCTACAACATATAAGATTGCAGATTTACGAGTGGGCTATTCAAATGTTCAAATTGAAGGACATATTTTCGATATTGATAATCGTGTTATGAAGAGTGGTAAAACTTTGCAGATGTTGTATATCAGTGATTATGATGATGCGATCGTTGCCAAACGTTTTGAAGGGGCAAGATGTCCTATTGAAGAGATTCAAGCGGTAAAAAAAGGCATGCACGTTGTATTAACGGGTGAAGTTGTTTATGATTCATTCTCAAAGTGCGACTCGTTTATGGTTCGTAAATTAGAAATCACAAAGGAAAAGAAAAGAGAAGATTATGCGAAGGTAAAAAGAACAGAATGGCACGTTCACTCTAATTTTTCAGAAATGGATGGTGTTTGTGCAATCGAAGAATTTATTCAGACTGCCTATGACTGGGGTATGGATTCTATCGGTGTGTGTGATCATCAGGTCGTACAGGCTTTTCCAATGGCACAACATAAGATTGAGGCTTTGGTCAAACAAGATCCGAATCGTGAATTTAAAATGTTGTATGGTTGCGAAATGCTTGTGGCAGATTCTAAATATCATATTGTATATAATAATGATCATCGCAAACTTGAAGATGCAACATTTGTCGTGTTTGACTTGGAAACAACGGGTCTTTCGAATACGCGTGATGAAATTATTGAATTTGGTGGTGTTAAGATCAAAAATCGTGAAGAGGTTGGGCGTTTACAGATGTTCATTAATCCAAAACGTACGATTCCTGCCCACATTTCAAATTTAACGCATATTACACAAAATGATGTAGATCGTGCAAAACCTATTGAAGATGCTTTAGATGAGTTGTTAGATTTTATTGGAGATTCTATTTTAGTAGCGCATAACGCAACGTTTGATGTTGGCTTTATGAATGCAGCTTGCAGAAAAACAGGTCGTGATGAACTGACAAATCCTGTGATTGATACATTGCCACTATCGTATGCGATGCTTCCGGATGATCAAAAGCGATTTAATCTAGGAAGTGTATGTCGTCATTATCGTGTTAGCTATGATGGTGAAGGGGCGCACCGTGCCGACTATGATGCGGATGTACTTTCACAAGTTATGTACAACATGATGAATCAATTGGGGCATGAAGCTACTTTAGATACATTAGTTGATATGGAAAGTGGATGTGAGAAATACGCTTCGAAAAAACCATATGAGAGAAATCGTCCATATCATATGACGGTATTCGCAAAGAATAAGGATGGCTTAAAAGAATTGTTTGAATTGATTACTTTATCACATACACAATATTTGGTGAGTATGGGTAAAGAAAATGGTCAGCCTCGTATTATTAAGGAGGAAATCTCAAAGAAGTGGGATAACGGCAACTTATTAATTGGTTCTTCTTGTCAGAATGGTGAAATTTTTGAATTGGCACATACGCGAAGTAAAAAAGAATTATTGGAAGCCATGGCCTATTATGACTATATTGAGCTTCAGCCATTAGATTGTTATAAGAATTTATTGGATCGTGGAAGCATTACAGATGTGGATGATTTGAAGTGGTATTTGCAGTTTATCTATGATACCGCAAAAGAAGCGGGTAAGATGGTGATTGCTTCAAGTGATGCACACTATGTGAATCCTAATGAGAAACGTCTTCGTGATGTATATATTAATGCCAAGGCAATTGGTAATGCTAGACATCCTCTATATATTTATAATAAACAAGCGCGTAAAGCTACGAGCAATCCAAATCAGCATTTGTTGACGACGGATGAAATGTTGAAGGCATTTGAATGGATGGGTGAAGATGTAGCTTATGAGGTTGTTGTGGAAAACACAAATAAATTGAAGTTATTAACAGAGCCTATCTTTCCAATCAAAGATAAGTTGTATCCACCTGACATTGAGGGGTCTGACCAAAAGTTGCGTGATATTTGTTTTGAAACAGCGCACCAATGGTATGGAAATGATTTGCCAGACATTGTAGAGAAACGTTTAACTCGTGAGTTAGATAGTATTATTGGTCATGGTTACTATGTAGTATATTATATTTCACACTTACTTGTTAAGAAGAGTAATGATGATGGATATCTTGTAGGTTCGCGTGGATCTGTAGGATCTAGTTTTGTTGCGACAATGTCCAATATTACGGAGGTAAACCCATTAACACCTCACTATGTATGTAAAAATTGTCAGCACTATGAGTTTTTAGAGGGGGATGAAGCTAAGTCTGGTTTTGATTTGCCGGATAAGGTGTGTCCGGTTTGTGGTGAAATCATGCGTGGAGATGGTCAGGATATTCCGTTTGAAACATTCTTAGGTTTTGAGGGGGATAAAGTTCCCGATATCGATTTGAACTTTTCCGGTGAATATCAACCGAATGCCCATGCCTATACAAAAGAAGTATTTGGAGATGATCACGTCTTTAGAGCAGGTACTGTAGGTACGGTTCAGGAGAAGACGGCGTATGGTTATGTTAAAGGATATGAAGAAGAGATGGAGTGTGAGCCTTTTAATGAGGCAAAGCGTGTAGATTTGGCTAAGGGTTGTGAAGGTGTAAAAAGAACAACGGGTCAGCATCCGGGTGGTATTGTCGTTGTGCCGCTGGATATGGATGTGCATGATTTTACGCCTGTACAATATCCTGCAAACAATCCAAATGCGACTTGGAAAACAACGCACTTCGATTTCCATCAGATTCATGATAATATCTTAAAATTTGATATTTTAGGTCATGTCGATCCTACGGCTATGAAAATGTTGGAGAGAATAACAGGAGTGAATGTTCGTCAGATTCCTATGAATGATCAGGCAACTATGGCTATATTCTCGACAACTGAATCACTAAAAATCGATACGACAAAATATAATGAAGTTACAGGAGCAGCGGGTATTCCTGAGTTTGGTACGCCATTTGTTCGTGGTATTCTTGAACTTACTAAGCCGACAACGTTTGCGGAATTAGTCACAATTTCTGGTTTGTCTCATGGTACCGATGTTTGGTTGGGAAATGCCAAAGATCTAATTGATAATGGTACTTGTAAGTTGAATGAAGTTATTGGTTGTCGTGACGATATCATGGTTGATTTGATGGGATATGGTGTTAAACCAAAATTATCATTTACGATCATGGAAAGTGTTCGTAAGGGTAAAGGTTTAAAAGATGAGTGGGTTACCGAAATGAAGGCGAACAATGTACCAGAATGGTTTATTGATTCTTGTACAAAAATTAAGTACATGTTCCCTAAGGCCCATGCGGTTGCCTATGTTATGATGGCTGTGCGTATTGCGTGGTTTAAGGTACATATGCCAGTACATTATTATTGTATGTATTTTAGTATTCGTTGTGATGCTTATGATGTGCAGACCATGATTCAGGGTGAGGCTGCAATTCGCCAAAGAATGGCGGATATCAAACATATGAAAGAGGATAAAACACAAAAACCAAGTGATAAAGAATTGGCTATTTATGATACGTTAGAACTTGCTTTAGAGATGGTTTTGCGTGGTTTTAGATTCTCGAATATTAGTATTAATCGTAGTGCAGCCACCGAATTTATTGTGGATCCAGATGATCCAAAAGCAATTATTCCGCCTTTCACAAGTATTGATGGCTTGGGTTCAAACGTAGGTTTGTCTGTCGTTAAGGCTAGAGAAGAAAAACCATTCCTATCTAAGGAAGATGTATTGAAGCGTACACAGCTTTCAAAGACTTTAGTTGAAAAGTTAGCGGATATGAATGCTTTAGAGGGGTTGGATGAAGAAAATCAAATGACACTGTTTTAGGCAGTGTCTTTTTTAGTACATTGTAAATTTTTACAATCATGTAATTGTATGGTAAAATATTTACATTATTGGAGGAGAGTTATGAAAAAGAAAGGATATAATATAACACTTGGTATTTTCATTGGCTTGATTGCAGGTGTTATTGTTGGAATTATTATGCCGGAATGGGCAAATACCGCATTGAGCGTTGTTGCTTCCATATATATGTCGGCATTAAAAATGATGATTTTCCCACTTGTATTTACAAGTTTAGTGATGGGAATCATTGGCATTGGGGATATTGCTAAAACGGGTAAGGTAGGTTTACATGCCTTATTATGGTATACAGGTACAACAGCTTTAGCTTCGGGTCTAGGTTTGGTTTTGCCTCGCATGTTACATTTGGGTAAGAATGCGCATATTGTTGCGACAAAAACACAAGTGGAGGCTGCGACATTTAATGGGTTGTTGGATACGTTACAGAATATTATTCCATCGAATCCAGTAGAGGCTTTCGCAACGGGAAATATGCTTCAAGTTCTTGCGTTTGCCGTGATTATTGGACTTGCATGTTTGGCTATTCAGGAAAAGGCGGATCCATTTATTAATTTATGTGATTCGATTTATCAAATTTCTATTTTTATTATAAGTAAGATCATGTATGTGACTCCATTTGGAGTATTCGCATGTATCGCTACAGTTATGTATTCAAATGGTGTGGATACAATGCTTCAATTAGGACAGGTATTATTGGCGTTGTATATTACGTTCTATTTATATGCGTTTATTATTTATGGTGGTATGGTCAAATTCTTTGGAAAATACAATCCAATTCAATTTTTTAAAGATATTGCACCAGCAGGATTGAATGCGTTTGGTACTTGTTCAAGTAGTGCTACAATCCCCATTTCATTAAAGTGTGCTTCAGAAAAGATTGGTATTCCTGAAGAAATCACTTCGTTGACTCTTCCTTTAGGGGCAACGATCAATATGGATGCCGTCTCAATTTTGATGTCATTTATGATTACATTCTTTGCGACAGCTTTAGGTATTGATTTAAGTATTGGAACAATGGTTACAGTACTTGCTTGTAACGTATTGTTAAGTATTGGTACTCCAGGCGTTCCAGGTGGTGCGATTGCTGCTTTTGCGGCTTTATGTCCAATTGCAGGAATTCCAACAAATCAAATCTTGGGTGTTTATATTTCGGTAAATACTTTGTGTGACATGGGAGCTACTTGTGTGAATGTCATTGGTGACTTGGCTTGTTCTACTGTTTTGAAACAAACTTTGCATTTTGATAAGAAGAAATAAATGAAGCCAAATAAAACAATCAGTGAATTTAAAGAGTTTATTGCCAAAGGCAATGTGATGGATATGGCTGTGGGAAAATCGTTACTTCCTTGGTAAATGATATATTGATGCCGATTGTGGGTATTTTGATTGGTGGACTTGATTTTACGGGTTTAGACACATTTAATAAATTAGGATATAAAGCTAAAATCAACACTCATACAACGTCTTATAT
>NZ_DBMEXE010000031.1:0-11643 GCF_056804935.1 Holdemanella sp.
TTCACTTGATTTAAACACTTACGAACATGTCCAGACTGACCCGTTACCTCTTCATTTTCAATTAAAGATACATGCACAGCTTCTTTACAAGATTCAATGGCTGCATCAAACACAACATTGATCTTGTTGTCATTGATTTGTTTTAAAGTATGAATTTCTTCATTTCCAAAACGATTGGCCGTACTAAACGCAATCGCAATATCACCTGAACCATTGCCCATATGCGATCCTGTTAAGGCTAAACCGACTGGCATTCGGTTACAAACTCTATGAAGTTGACGATCACTTAACGGAGCATCTGTCGCAATGATCATCATGATGGAACCTTTTTCTTGTTCTAAAGGCAATTGATTCCCCTCAACTTTATCTAATAGATATTGTTCTCTTAAGCCAAAATTAGAAAGTACAAGTACACCTAGAGTATATGTATTTCCATCAATTTCAAAGATTCTTGAACTCGATCCAATACCACCTGACATTTCAAAACAAGACATGCCTCGCCCTGCACCAACACTGCCGAGTTCAAATTCTTTTTTACAATCACTATACGCATCATATACATCTTCTTTTGTAACGACACAATCGCGAATCGCATTTAAATAGCCATCATTACATTCTCCAACGACAACATTAACACTTGTTAGATCTTCATTTTCTTTAACCATGATATCCACCAAAGCTTGTTGAACAACACCCACATTTAAAGTGTTTGTCAAACAAATATAGCTTTCCAAAGTACCCAACTCCATAATTTGTGGTAAGCCAGTTGTTTTGCCAAAACCATTTAGAATACTACAACCACAAGCTAGCTTTTGATGAAATACATCTTCAGCCGTACGAATAAATGTAACACCCGTTTGGTGAGTTCCTGAACTAATTGTCTTATGCCCTACAAGTACACCTTCTACATCTGTAATTCGATTTAATTTTCCTTTTTCCATAAGTAAACACCTCTTACAACCATTATAGTAATAATTTTTAATTTGCACAAAAAAAGAAGCCGAAATTAATCAGCTTCTTTCATTTATTTCTTACTTGTAAAGTTCAACTAAACGTTGTAAGTGTTCGTAACGTTCTTTAGCTACTTCTTCTGACTTAGCAAATAATTTTTCTGCTCTTTCAGGGAATGGTTTCACTAAACGAGTGTAACGAGATTCGTTGTGTAAGAAGTCTTGGTAAGTTCCATCTCCTTCTTTAGAAGTTAATGTGAATGGGTTCTTACCTGCTTCTTTCTTAGCTGGATCAAATGAGAATAAGTTCCAGTATCCAGATTTAACAGCTTTCTTCATTTCATCTTGACAGTGGTTCATTCCACCCTTAGCAATACCGTGTAATTCACATGGTGCATAACCGATGATTAAAGATGGTCCTGGATAAGCTTCTGCTTCAGCAATACATTTAACGGCTTGTGCAGGGTTAGCTCCAAGAGCGATTTGTGCTACATAAACGTATCCGTAGCTCATTGCGATTTCTGCTAAAGATTTTTTCTTCATTTCTTTACCAGCTGCAGCGAACTGACAAACTTCACCGATGTTAGATGCTTTAGAAGCCTGTCCACCAGTGTTTGAATACATTTCTGTATCGAATACCATAACGTTTACGTTTTCACCTGATGCAAGAACGTGGTCTAATCCACCGAATCCGATATCATAAGCCCATCCGTCTCCACCGAAGATCCAAACAGATTTCTTAGCTAAGTATTCTTTCTTATCTAATACAGCTTTAGCATCTGGGCATCCAGCTTCAGCAGCTTTTTCTACTTCAACTAATAATGCTTTTGTTGCTTCTGTGTTAGTACGAGTATTTTCTTTAGTTTCCATGAATTTTTCGAATGCAGCCTTGAATTCAGGAGTTGCTTTTTCGCTTTCGTTCATAGCACCTAATTTTTCGATAGCTTGTTCACGTAATACTTTTTGTCCTAATTGCATACCGAATCCGTGTTCAGCATTGTCTTCGAACAATGAGTTAGCCCATGCTGGTCCTTGTAAGCTGTCTTTGTTTACTGTATATGGAGATACAGATGCTGGACCACCCCAGATTGAAGAACATCCAGTTGCATTTGATACATACATGTGTTCACCAAATAACTGAGTAATTAAACGAGCATAAGATGTTTCAGCACATCCAGCACATGATCCAGAGAACTCTAACAATGGTTGGTTGTATTGAGAACCCTTAACTGTGTCATCAGCGAATCCAGAATCTTTCTTAGAAACGTTAGCTACTAAGTAATCGAATACTGGTTGTTCTTCAGCTTGAGATTCTTGAGGAACCATCTTGATTGCTTGAGTTGGACATACAGTGATACATTCACCACATCCCATACAATCTAATGGAGATACACTCATTGTATATTTGAATTCTGTAGCTTTTGGTTTAACATCAGCTAATTTGATTTGTGCAGGAGCAGCCTTAACTTCTTCTTCGCTCAATAAGAATGGACGAATTGTAGCGTGTGAACATACGAATGCACATTGGTTACATTGGATACATTTTTCAGGATCCCATTCAGGAACTGTAACGGCTGTACCACGTTTTTCGTAAGCACTAGCACCAGTTTCCCATTGACCATCAATGTTTCCAGTAAATGCAGATACAGGTAATGAATCTCCATCCATTTTGTTAACTGGTTCCATGATGTCTTTAACCATCTTAACTGTTGCAGGACGTCCTGACAATTCAGGTTTTGGTGCATCAGCTTCTGGGTTAGCCCAAGATGCAGGAATTTCAACTTTGTGAGTTGCGCCAACACCAGCATCGATAGCTTTGTAGTTCATTTCAACAACTGCATCACCCTTCTTAGAGTAAGATTTCTTAGCAGCTGCTTTCATGTAATCTACAGCTTCTTCAATTGGCATAATGTTAGCTAATTTGAAGAATGCAGATTGTAAGATTGTGTTTGTACGTTTACCCATACCGATTTCGATAGCTTTATCGATGGCATTGATTGTGTACAATTGGATATTGTTGTCTGCGATATATTTTTTAGATTCAGCAGGCATGTGTTTGTCTAATTCTTCGTCTGACCATTGGCAGTTGATCATGAATACACCACCAGGTTTAACGTCTTGAACCATCTTGTATCCATTTACTACATATGAAGGGTTGTGACAAGCTACGAAGTCAGCCTGGTTAATGTAGTATGGGCTACGGATAGGTTTGTCTCCGAAACGCAAGTGAGAAATTGTGATACCACCAGTTTTCTTAGAGTCATATTGGAAGTAAGCCTGAATGTATTTGTCAGTGTGGTCACCGATGATCTTAGTAGAGTTCTTGTTAGCACCTACAGTACCGTCTCCTCCAAGACCCCAGAATTTACATTCAACAGTTCCTGGAGTTGAAGTGTTAGGAGCTGGTTTAACTTCTGGCAATGATAAGTTTGTAACGTCATCCACGATACCAATTGTAAAACGAGGTTTTGGTTCGTCTTTTAACAATTCAGTGTAAACAGCGAATACACTTGAAGGTGGAGTATCCTTAGATCCTAAACCATAACGTCCACCGCAAAGAGTGATGTCATTTAATCCTGCTTCGCGAAGTGTTGTAGCTACATCTAAGTATAATGGGTCAGCTAGAGCACCTGGTTCTTTAGTACGGTCAAGTACTGCAACTTTCTTAGCTGTCTTAGGAAGAACTTTTAATAAGTGTTTGCTTGACCAAGGACGATATAAACGAACCTTAACTAAACCAACTTTTTCTCCTTTTGCAGTTAAGTAGTCGATAACTTCTTCAGCAACGTCATTGATAGAACCCATAGCGATGATTACACGATCAGCTTCAGGATCTCCATAGTAGTTGAACAAGTCATAGTTTGTTCCTAATTTTTCATTGATTTTACCCATGTATTTTTCTACTACAGCAGGTAATTCATCATATGCAGTGTTACATGCTTCACGGTGTTGGAAGAAGATATCTCCATTTTCGTGAGAACCACGCATAGTTGGACGTTCTGGATTTAAAGCGTGTTTACGGAATTCCTCAACAGCTTCCATTGGACACATTTCTTTTAAATCTTCATAGTCCCATTTTTCGATTTTTTGAATTTCGTGAGAAGTACGGAATCCATCAAAGAAGTTAATGAATGGTACTTTACCTTCTAAAGCAGCTAAGTGAGCTACTGGAGATAAATCCATAACTTCCTGTGGGTTAGTTTCACATAACATAGCGAAACCTGTTTGACGACAAGCATAAACGTCTGAGTGATCACCAAAGATGTTCAATGCGTGAGTTGCAACTGTACGTGCAGATACATCGAATACACATGGTAATTGTTCAGCAGCGATCTTGTACATGTTTGGAATCATCAATAATAAACCTTGAGATGCAGTGAATGTATTAGTCAATGCACCAGCAGCTAATGATCCGTGAACAGCACCAGCAGCACCTGCTTCTGATTGTAATTCACTTACAACTACTTGATTTCCAAAAATATTTTTTTGTCCAGCTGCAGACCATTGGTCAATAGAGTCTGCCATTGGACTAGATGGAGTAATAGGATAAATTGCAGCAACGTCTGTAAAAGCATACGCAACGTGAGCCGCAGCCGTATTTCCATCCATAGACTGTTTTGCTCTAGGCATTAATATTTCCTCCTTTATAGATATTCAATACCATAATTTATTATACGAGCTTCATGTCAAATTTTAAAGGTTAAATTCACTATAGAGGTTAGTCTCATCTAATTTGTAAGCGTATAAAAAAGAGACGTAAACACTTGCTTACATCTCTATTTTCATCATTACTCTTTACCTAATAGTTTGAACATGTTCTTTTTATAAACTTCAACACCAGGCTGATTGAATGGGTTAGAATCATTCATCAAAGTTGTCATTGCGATGGCCTTGAAGAAGAACATACACATATTACCAAAGTCATAAGAAGTCATGCCTGGCATAGTTAATAAGATATTTGGAACTCCACCTGTTTCTTCATGAGCCTGTAATGTTCCTTTGGCAGCCATTTTATTAGCCCAATCCACACTCTTACCAGCCAAGTAGTTCATTCCATCTTCATTGGCTTCATCATTAGGGAATGTTAAATCGATCATTGGTGTATCAACATATAAGTTTGTTTCGAACAATACTTTCTTACCTTCCTGAACAAATTGTCCTAAAGAGTGTAAGTCTGTTGAGAAACATACTGAATCCGGTAAAATACCCTTTCCATCTTTTCCTTCACTTTCTCCAAACAATTGTTTCCACCATTCAGCAACCATCTGCATTTGAGGTTCATAGTTTACTAACAATTCAACATCATATCCTTGGTTTTGAAGAATACGACGAGCCACTGCATAACGGTAAGCCGGGTTCTTTTCAAGATCTGCATCTCCATATTCACCCATACCATCATGTAAACCTTTCATCAAAGCATCGATATCGATTCCAGCTACTGCGATTGGCAATAATCCAACTGGAGTAATTACTGAGAAACGTCCACCAATATCATCAGGAATTACGAATGTTTCATATCCTTCTTTATCGGCTAAAGCCTTCAATGTTCCTCTAGCCTTGTCTGTAGTGGCAATAATACGATTCTTCGCATCTTCACCATATTTTTCTTCCATAAATTGTTTCAAGATACGGAAAGCCAATGCTGTTTCCGTTGTAGTTCCAGATTTAGAAATAACATTTACAGTAACTTCCTTATCTTTAATATGATTCATAACCTGTGAAATATAAGTAGATGAGAAAGTGTTTCCCATATAAATAATTTCAGGCTTGTTGTCACCATATAAACCATTCATCATTTCAATGGCAGCACGAGCACCTAAATAAGATCCTCCAATACCACATACAACGAATACTTCTGTGTTTTCACGTACTTTTGCGGCAACCTCTTTAATGCGACTAAATTCTTCTTTATCATAATTGTTAGCCCAGTTTAGCCAACCGATAAAGTCGTTACCCTTACAAGTACCATTTTGTAAAGCTTCATCAATTGCGCGAACTTGATCTTGATAAGCCTTTACATCTTCTTTTAAGAAAGCATGATTTAAATCTAATTGAATCATTTTTATTTCCCTCCATAGCTATCCTAAAGAAGATTATACCACGATTTAACTTTGTATGATATAATGTTTTTCGTTAGGAGTGTGAATTTATGATACCATCGTCCTTATATCCACTTGTCACAGCTCTTTTGAGCAATATACTTGCACAAGTGTTAAAAACGGTCGTATATTATTATAGAACTGGCAAATGGGACTTTCACTGGGTCATCGCAAGTGGCGGCTTTCCAAGCAGTCACTCATCGACTGTAACAGCCCTTTCCCTTTCCATTGGAATTCAGGAAGGATTTGACTCAGCCATATTTGCCGTAACCACCATCTTTTCCTTTATTGTTATGTACGATGCATGCCACGTACGCTACTATTCTGGTAAAAACATTGAGCTAACACAACAATTAGTCAAAGATTTACGCGAAATGACAGGACTTCACTTTGATGATCCCATCTATCAGGAAAAGTTAAAAAATGTACTTGGACATAAATTTGTCGAAGTCATTGGAGGATTTGTGGTTGGACTTGCTGTCCCATTGATCTTATGTCCACTATTTTTATAAGTTAGGAGTGTTGTTTTATGGATACTGTAGTAGATAGTAAAGCCGTTAATGATTGTTTAGATAAGATTCGTCCTTACATTCAACATGACGGAGGCGACATTGAACTATTAGGAGTTGATGAATTCAATGTTGTCTATGTATCTTTTAAAGGTGCATGTCAAGGATGTATGATGGCTTCTGAAGATTTCTCAGGTGGAATCAAAGAATTATTGCTTGAAGAAGTGCCAAACATCCGTGATGTAGTACTAGTAGGTTAAGATATCGAAAGATATCTTTTTATTTTTAGGAGTTTTGATTATGTACACCAAAGAACAATTACGAAGATTATTAATTCCGTTGATGTTCGAACAAGTTTTAACCGCATTAATGGGATCTGTCGACACCATTATGGTCACCAACATAGGTTCGGCCGCTATTTCTGCCGTTTCCCTTGTCGATTCATTAAATATTTTGATCATCAATATATTTGCCGCCATGGCAACTGGAGGCGCCATCATCTGCGCCCAATACTTAGGATCCAACCAAAAAGACAAGGCCAACCAAGCCTTGAAACAATTGATCTTTTCCGTAACCCTTATTTCCATATTGATTACAATTCCCTGCATTCTATTTAGAAGACCATTACTTACATTGATTTTTGGATCCGTAGAAAAAAACGTGATGGACAATGCATTAAACTATCTTTTCATCACCGCCCTATCCTATCCCTTTATCGCTCTATATAATGCAGGTGCCGCAAGCTTTCGAACGAGTCAAAACTCAAGACTTCCCATGGCCATTGCGTTTGGCTCTAACATTCTAAATATACTTGGAAACATCTTTTTCATCTTTACCCTAAGTTTAGGCGTAGCCGGAGCTGCCCTATCCACACTTCTTTCTAGAATTATCAGTGCAATTATTATCCTGATCCTTTTAAAACAGCCCAAACAAGATTTATATGTCGATTCCTATTTAAGTATCCGGCCGGAAATTGAAACAATCACAAAAATATTAAAAATCGGTATTCCAACCGGTATTGAAAATGGTATGTTTCAATTTGGAAAACTTGTGATTCAATCCACTGTATCTACAATGGGAACAACAGCCATTGCCGCACAAGCTATGGTGGCCATGCTTGAAAGCTTTGCATGTCAAGCAAGCATTGGTGTAGGACTTGGTATGATGACTGTCGTAGGAAAATGTGTAGGTGCTAAAGAATATGAACAAGCAAGACACTATACGATTTCATTAACCAGACTAGCTTGGATTGTATGTATTGTATTTTGTGCAACAATCATGCTTTTTATCCAACAAATCACAAGCCTTGCGGGAATGGAAGCAGAAAGTGCTAAACTAGCTATTTGGCTAACACGCATTGTCTTCGCTTATAAAATGATATTCTGGACACCCTCATTCTTACCAGGCTATGGCCTAAGAGCCGCTGGCGATGTAAAATTCAGTATGATCACATCCACTTTATCTATGTGGATCTGCAGAGTTGTAGTGACTATCTTTTTAGTTCATACATTCCACATGGGACCTTTAGCTGTATGGATTGGTATGGGTGCCGATTGGACAATTCGCTCATTCATCTTCTTAGCTCGTTTTAAATCAAATAAGTGGCTAGAACATAAAGTCATCTAACACAAAAGAAGTAGTTCACGCTTAATGTCTGTGAGATGCATATATTGTGCATCTCTTTTTTAGTGCAATATCGTATTTATTTTAATTTTAGATTTTATGTTTCAAACTATAAAGGAAAACAATTCAAAATTTTTATAATCACAAAAAATATAAGAATATTGAGTCTTTTCAAAAATAAAAAGCGAGCCCTACCGATTGGTTACGATAGTGATTCGCTAGTTTGCCGTCTGATGACGACCTTCGTCACTGGTAATTTACCACACATCTGTGAAAATGCAAGGAAATTATTAAGCACTAATTGAGACCTTCTGATCCAAAAATGGTAATGTCATAGTGAAATCAATTCATTCTTAATATTTGTCATACTTCCTTAAATATTTGTTCCATAAAATACTGTAGTTGTACCTTCCACCAAGGCCAGTCATGATAGACATCATAACCCCAGAAATCACACCAAGCATCGATGTGTTGATCATAAAGGATTGTGCTAAATTGTCTTAAAGATTCAACACACTCTTGCTCCCAATTGCCTTGTCCTACACAAAAGATCAATTTGGATTGTTTATACAATTCCATATAGGGATGATCTAAAGACATATTTTTCATGTAGGCACATGGATTATTATGGTATGTATTTTCATCATGATAATCTCCATAGAATAATTCTGTATCATAAATACCAGATAGGGCTAATAAGGTATCGAATTGTTTAGGAAAACGGAAAATCAAATTAGTGGCATGCGTTGCCCCTAGACTTGCCCCTGTCACCATCCATTTATCGTAGTTATTCATTTTTTCTTGTACACTAGGAATCAATTCTGAAAGGATATATTCAAACCACAACTCATGTTTCAACATACGAACCTTTGTGTTATAAGGATAGGACCATGTTTCTAAATCCAAAGTATCACACGTAATAATCGTTAATTGATTGGATTCGATCCATTGGGATACTTCATGAATCATACCACGATCTTCCCATTCAAAGAAACGTCCATTTTGACTTGGAATAGCCAGACATAATTTACCGCCTTGGCCATAGATTTTATATTCCATTTCACGATCGAGACAATTTGAATACTCTTTTATATATTGCACTTGCATGGTGTTACCCCTTTCAGAAAATTTTTGTTTTATTATAGCACATTTTATTGAGTTTTAAGGTTTCTTGCTTTATAATTGTACTGTTTTTGACAGGAAAGTGAGTGACAGTATGTCCAATAAAGAAAAAATTCTTAACATTGCCGTTATCGCCCACGTTGATGCCGGTAAAAGTACGTTAGTCGATGCGTTTTTAAGACAAGGTGATGTTTTCCGTGACAACGAAGAAGTTGTTAACTGTATCATGGACTCAAACGATCTAGAACGTGAACGTGGAATTACGATTTATTCTAAAAACTGTTCCGTTATTCATAACGGTGTAAAAATTAATATTGTAGATACGCCAGGCCACGCCGACTTCTCAAGTGAAGTTGAACGTATTATCCGTACCGTAGATACAGTTATCTTATTAGTCGATGCGAGTGAAGGTCCAATGCCTCAGACTCGTTTCGTATTATCAAAAGCTTTGGAAATTGGTTTAAAACCAATTCTATTGATCAACAAGATTGATAAGAAAGACCAAAGAGCTGAAGAAGTTGTCGATGAAGTTTACGAATTGTTCTTAGACTTAAATGCCAACGACGAACAATTAGACTTCCCTATCCTTTATGGTGTAGCAAGAGAAGGACGTGTTCAATACGACCTTAAAACTCCAAGCGACAACATCGACCCATTATTCGATACAATCTTAAAACATTGTGATGTATATCCAGATATGGATGAAGAACCTCTTCAAATGCAAGTATCTGCCTTGGCATACGATGAATACATTGGTCGTTTAGGAATTGGACGTTTATATTCAGGTGTTTTAAAACAAGGACAACAATATATTCGTTGTAACCAATCTGGATTGAATGCCAAAGAAAGCTTATCTAAATTATTCGTATACAAAGGATTGTCTAGAACAAGTGTTCAAGAAGCACATTCAGGCGATATCGTAGTTATTGCAGGTATGCCAGATATCAGTATTGGTGATACAATCTGTACAGCCGATCATGTTGAACCAATGGAACACATTGAAATTGAAGAACCAACTCTATCTATGAACTTCCACGTAAACTCAAGTCCATTTGCAGGACAGAGTGGTAAGTACGTAACAAGTCGTAACTTAAAAGAAAGACTTGAAAAAGAACTAGAAGTTAACGTTGGTTTAAAGGTTGAACCAACCGATTCAGCCGATTGCTTCAAAGTTAGTGGTCGTGGTGAATTACATATTTCTGTATTGATTGAAAATATGCGTCGTGAAGGATATGAATTGGCTGTTTCTAAACCAGAGGTTATCCTACACAAAGATGAAAATGGACACAAAGTAGAACCAATCGAAGAAGTTGTATGTTTAGCTCCAGAAGAATATTCAGGTACAATCATCAATAAATTAAATCTTCGTAAGGGTGTTATGCAAGACATGTCTGAAGAAAATGGATATGTGAAAATCGTATATACAGCACCTACTCGTGGTTTGTTAGGTTTCCGTTCAGAATTTATCAATGATACACACGGTGAAGGTACATTAGTACGTCGTATTAGTGGTTATGAACCATATAAAGGAGAAATCGCACAACGTATGGAAGGTGCAATGATTTCAACTGAAACAGGTGAAGCCATGACTTACGCTTTATGGAACCTTCAAGAACGTGGTCAATTGTTCATTTCTCCACAAACACCAGTTTATGAAGGTATGATCATTGGGCAAAGTTCTAAAAACATCGATTTGGATGTGAACCCATTAAAGAACAAGAAATTAACTGCCATCCGTTCAAGTGGTCGTGATGAAGCCATGCTTCTTACTCCACCAAAAATCTTCTCACTAGAAGAAGCATTAGAATGGATCAACGATGATGAATTAGTCGAAGTTACACCTGATGCGATTCGTATCCGTAAAAAAGGTTTAACAGCTCTAGATCGTCGTAACTTATATCGTCAAAAGATGAATGCTCAATAAGGCTTGGATAATTCCAAGTCTTTTTTTGTTCAGCCAACTTGGTTGCTTATTTTATAAAAAATAGTACAACGAGAGTGAAGACAGTGATGTCTTTAGATGCAACTGGCATCTTAAAAAACTGTGGATATTGAGCCGTCCTAGAAGCTCAGCCTAGTGCTGTTATTACAGCGAGGGTGGCGACAACCAGCAAAGTCGTAGGTCATGGGTTGCCTGACAGACCCAGCCAATTGTTGTTTTTCAACGAGTCTGCGCAGTCAGAATGAAACCAGTTTAAATAAAAATAAAAATGGGTACGATTATGTATCCATTTTTTAGGGATATTTAAATTCTTGTAGGGTCGAACATAGTCCTTAAATTTTTATAGGGTCGTTTTATAAGTAGTAAAAAAATTCTATAAAATATCGTAGGGTCGTGTT
>NZ_DBMEXE010000032.1:0-11478 GCF_056804935.1 Holdemanella sp.
TGTAACCATGCATCTGCTCCAACATTATAGAATCCACCAACTACATATCCAACAGCTAATGGAACTAATACACCTAGTGTCGCAATAATAAAAGCTTTTACCCCAGCCTTTTTTAAATCTGTAATACTTGTTTCTAGACCAGCCGCAAACATTAAGACAATAACACCAATTTCTGATAAAGATTCAATCAACTTACTTGGCTCAACTATATTTAACACCGCAGGCCCTAAAACAATACCTGCGATCAATGCACCTACTACAGATGGCATACGTAAACGACGAGAAAAAAGTCCAAAGGCTTTTGTCATTAATAAAATTAAGGCAATATCTAATAGATATCGATATTCTTGCATATTCATACCTCCTACTATGCTCTTGGAATTTCAAACACCGTTTGTTGAAGTGGCAAATCTACATCATGAAACTCCAACCGATATGCCATCAATTGTATCGGCCTTTTCTTTCCATGATATCCATATTTGACGTCACCCAACAAAGGATGCTTTATATGCCCCATCAGGGCACGAATCTGATGAAATCTTCCTGTATGAAGTGTAATTGTACATATTGAATTCTCGCCATCATTTCTTTCAACATGCACATCCATCAATGCTTTTTGATAGCCCTCTAATTTTTTATCACTTACTTTCGCAACAGTATTTTCTTTGCGAATGTAATAACACATACTAAAATCTTTTTCTTTAAAAGTACCAGTAACATATGCCCGATACATCTTCTGGATTTTACGATTTGCGATTGCTTCGTTTACTTTTCTTAAAGCATTCGCATTCTTTGCAGCAATCACTAGACCTGTCGTATTTCGATCCAGTCTATGACAAATACTTGGAGCAAAAGAATGTTCCTTATTTGGATCATACTCGTTTTTTTCCATTAAGTATGCTTGTACACGATTTACCAAACAATCTTGAGTTTTGCTTTGATCACTCTGTGACAATAAGCCATATGGTTTATTCACAATCAAGATATTTTCATCTTCATAAATAACATCCAACTCTGATGATATATATTGCGTATCTACTTGTTTCTCTTCTAAAACATCCGGAGGTAAAAACAATAAAATACTATCATTTTCATGGATTTTATGATCAAAAGTACAACGTTTGCGATTCACTTTTATTTTCTTATTTCGAATCGCCTTATACATCATTGATTTGCCTAGTTTTGGAAAAGTCTTCATCAAAAACTTATCCAGTCTTTGATTTGCATCATTTGAATTGATTCTAATCTCTTTCATAAATTAAATCCAAACTTTCCATTAAACTGTCCATAACCGGTACATTTACACTTTCTAAAGTTGCTCGATTTTGATGCCCAGTAGTCACCAAGATACATTTAGCACCAATACTTTTTGCGACTTCATAATCATGAACGCTATCTCCAACAAAATAAATTTCATCATCTAGGCTACAAGTTTGTTTAAACGCATGAGCTAATTCCACTTTACTTTTTGCATAGATGTCATTGATTCCGTATATCGAATCGAATAAATCATCTACATGCAAGGTTTCCATTTGTTTAAGAAGATAATCCATTTTACTTGCAGAAAGCACGGTTTGCGAAAAGCCAAGATTCTTTGCCTTATTCACAACATCCAATACATCTGAATGTAAATCACAAGCATAGCTTTTTTCTTGATAATCCTCCATATATTCGTGAGCCAACATGGAAAAAGGTATTTTGTCAAAATCAAAGCCTACCCTTTTATAATAATCTTCTATTGGAAAAGTAAATACTTCACGATATTGACTTAGAGTATCCAAAGGTTTCAAATCATGACTGACTAAAAGACGGTTGATACAAGAAAAACATAAGTCAACATCATTCAATAATGTTCCATTCCAATCCCATACAATTTTTACCAAACAATTCACCCCGCACGGTATTATATCACTATTAGAAAAAAATAATAACATTTTATACTAATTAAAACTTTCACAAATATAGTTTTTACTATATAATATTGTATGAGTAAATATGAGGAATTGAATTAGGAGGAAATATGAGAGGAATTTATAACTCAGTAACTGACCTTCGTCGTCAGGTCTTTACTGCCATCGCTTCAATGGCGTACGATGACAATACAGATTATTCTAAGCGTATGGAAGAAATCCCATATGAAATCTTACCTGGTACAAAAGCAAAATATCGTGATAGTATTTTTCTAGAACGTGCAATTATCGGGGAAAGATTACGTTTGGGTATGGGCTTGCCTGTTCGTGATATTACTGAATATACAAACATTTCAGATGGAATTGAAGAAAGTACAATTGCGAAAAAATATTATGATGATCCCCTTATCAATATTATTAAGTTCGCATGTAATGCGTGTCCAGAAAAGAAAGTATTTGTAACAAACGCTTGTCAAGGATGTTTATCACACCAATGTACAGAAGTTTGTCCAAAAGATGCGATTCATATCGTAAATGGTAAAAGCTGTATTGATCAAGAAAAATGTATTAAGTGTGGACGTTGTATGGATGCATGTCCTTATCACGCAATCACTAAATTAGAACGTCCATGTGCTGCAAGCTGTGGAATGGACGCAATCAAATCCGATGCAGATGGAAAAGCAGAAATCGATTACGATAAATGCGTTAGCTGCGGAATGTGTCTAGTTAACTGTCCATTTGGAGCTATTGTAGATAAAGGACAAATTTTCCAAACAATCTATGCCATGAAAGAAGGCTATGACGTCATTGCGGCTGTTGCCCCTGCTTTCGTTGGTCAATTTGGTCCAGCTGTAACGCCAGACAAAGCAAAAGCTGCATTAAAAGCGGTAGGTTTTGCGGATGTTGTGGAAGTTGCGATTGGTGCTGACTTATGTACAATTGAAGAAGCTGAAGACTTCTTAGATAAAGTGCCTGAAAAACAACCATTTATGGCTACAAGTTGCTGTCCTGCATGGTCCGTTATGGCGAAGAAAAACTTCCCTGACTTTGCACCATACATTTCAATGGCATTAACTCCAATGGTATTAACGGGTCGTTTGATCAAAAAAGAAAAACCAAACGCTAAAGTTGTATTCATCGGTCCTTGTGCTGCTAAGAAATTGGAAGCAAGCCGTAAATCAATCCGTAGTGATATTGACTTCGTATTAACTTTTGAAGAAGTTATGGGTATGTTCAATGCGAAAGGTATTGCATTAGACCAAATCACTACTTCTGATCCATTAACAGAAGGAACAAATGCTGGTCGTGGATTTGCTGTCAGTGGTGGTGTTGCCAAAGCCGTTAAAGACTTGATTCAAAAAGAACATCCTGGAACAGAAGTAAAAGTTCAGGCTGCAGAAGGATTAAAGAACTGTAAGACAATGTTGATGATGGCTAAAGCTGGAAGACTAAACGGGTACCTACTTGAAGGTATGGCTTGTCCTGGTGGATGTGTTGCCGGTGCTGGTACTTTACAACCAATCAACAAATCAAGTGCATTAGTTAAAAAATACGCTACTGAAAGCGATAAGAAAGATGCAGATGAATCTGCATATGGAGATCGTCTTCACGAACTAAGTGAACATTAATCAAAGACGTCCTTAAAATGGACGTCTTTTTTTGATATAATCATGTTTGGAAATGAGGTATGAACATGCATCGTTATTCATATTATAAAACGGCTGCCTGTACTTTAAATGTTTCAATTGGAGATCCACAGGCAAATAAAGAAGAAATTTTAAAATGTATCCAAGAATTGGATTCAGATACACAACTTGTAGTATTTCCAGAACTATGTATTACAGGATATACATGTCAGGATTTATTCTATGAACATACATTATTAAATAGAGCAAAACAAGTCCTATTTGAAATTGTAGAAGAGCTACCAGAAAACCTAGTTACAGTTATAGGCTTACCTTTAGAAATCGAAAACAAGCTTTATAACTGTGCCGCCATTTGTTTCAACCATGATATTCTAGGTATTCAAGTAAAAACATATATTCCAAGCTACAATGAATTCTATGAAACAAGGTGGTTCTCGAGTGCTAGTGAATTAAAAGAAAACACAACTTTTACATACAAAAATAAAAAGGTTCCCGTTTCAAATCATATCGTATTTAAAGATACAACAACATCGGCTTGTTTAGGCATTGAAATCTGTGAAGATCTATGGGTGACAATTCCAGTAAGTTCAACACATGCATTAGCTGGAGCGAATGTATTATGTAATCTAAGTGCCTCCAATGAAATCATCTCAAAAGCAAATTACAGAAGAAATCTAGTCAAAGATCAAAGTGCTAAATGTTATGCGGGATACGTATATGCCAGTGCAGGACCTACAGAAAGTTCGAGTGACTTGGTTTTCTCTGGACACAATTTAATTTGTGAAAACGGGGCTATATTAAGTGAAACTAAAACAGACAAAATCATTTATGGACAAATCGATTTAGACCATTTAAATCATGATCGCTTACACTATAAAACTAGTATGCAGAATTTATTCCATGTAAACTATACAACCGTGGAATTCACATCAAAACCCATCGAAGAAATTGAATTTGATCGCTATATCGATGCTTATCCTTTTGTTCCAAATAATCAAGATGAAAGAATTGTTCGCTGCTTAGAAATATTACATATTCAAGCTCAAGGCTTGGCAACACGTCTTTTAAAAATTCATTGTAAAGATGTTGTGATTGGAATTAGTGGAGGACTCGATTCTACTTTAGCTTTGCTTGTATGTCATGAAGCCTTTAAAATCAACAATTATGATTCAAAAGGAATTCATGCGATCACAATGCCTGGTTTTGGAACGACAAAACGTACTAAATCTAATGCGCAAATCTTAATGGACCTACTTCATGTATCTAGTGAAGAAATTTCTATTGTGGATGGTGTAAACCAGCACTTTAAAGATATTCACCATAATCCAGAAGTTCATAATATTACGTATGAAAACTCTCAAGCTCGTGAACGAACACAAATTTTGATGGATTTAAGCAATGCCTATAATGCGATTGTTGTTGGTACTGGAGACTTAAGTGAACTTGCCTTAGGATGGTGTACATACAATGGAGATCACATGAGTATGTATGCGGTAAACGCCAGTGTTCCTAAGACACTTGTTCGCTATATTGTTGAAAGTGTTGCTTTAAAAGATGAAATATTACATGATGTATTGATGGATATTTGTGATACACCTGTATCCCCAGAGCTTTTACCACCAGATAAAAATGGTAAGATTGCTCAGAAGACAGAAGAAGTATTAGGTTCTTATGATCTTCATGATTTCTTCCTATATCAAATGTTAAGACATCACGATGAGCCTAAGAAAATCTATGATTTAGCTTGTGTTGCATTTAAAGATGTAGAAAAGGAAACAATTAAAAAGGCCATCACAACATTCTATAATCGTTTCTTTACCCAACAATTTAAAAGAAACTGTATGCCAGATGGTGTTAAGGTTGGATCTATTTGTTTCTCACCTAGAGGTGATTGGAGAATGCCAAGCGACGCATCAAGAAATCTATGGACAAAACAAGTGGAGGAAATTTAGTTCCCCCACTTTTCTTATACTTTATCCATATTATTTGAAAAGATATCTGCAACTTCACTCATGATAATATAAGCACCCGAATCGATTTCATGAACTTGTTCTTTCATTCGATTAACTTGATATCGATTGACCACAAAATAAACTATGGATTTAGACCTTTTTGAATAACCACCCGTGGCATCCACACGAGTAACACCATTTCCAAATATATCACTTAATGCTTCACATATTTCTTATTGTAAGGTAAGCGCCAAGTAATATGATGGATTGAAAATCATTTCAAAAAAATCGACAATTATATAGAAAATTAGAGTTTCTAGAGTACAGTCTAAAAACTCTATAAAATGATTGGAGATGATTAGATGAAATTAGAGGATTTAACGCCCAAGCAGAGACTGAAGGCGGAAAAGTGGCTGGCAATCATTCGTGAATGTATAAATAGTGATCTATCAAACGAAGAATGGTGCGAACAGAATAACGTTAGTATTAAAAGTTATTACTATTACCTGGCAAAACTAAGAAAGATGGCAATTGAACAGATTCCATACAAAAAAAGAAATAATGTACTGCCTCTGGTTCCTGAATCAAATGATATTGTAGAAATACAGGCTCCTCAATCTACTCCTGTATGCATATCTTCTTCAGTAATGACGATTTGTCAAGGAAACACAAAAATAGAGATCAATTCTAATTGTCCTGAATGGATGATCCGGGAGCTGTTGAATAAATATGTTAGGTGATATTTCTAAAGCAGAACATATCTATATTGCCTGTGGATATACAGATATGAGAAAATCAATTGATGGACTTGCAGCTATTGTACAACAGAATTTCAAACTGGACCCATTTTCGAACTCATTGTTTCTCTTTTGCGGAAGGAGCAGTACAAAAATGAAAGTCTTGTACTGGGAAGGTGACGGATTTGTTCTTTTGTATAAACGTCTTGAAAATGGAAAATTCGTATGGCCAAGAAATAAAGATGAAGTAATGAAAATAACAGATCAGCAGTTCAGATGGCTTTTAGAAGGACTTAAAATAGAGCAGCCACGAACAATAAAAAAGAGTAATAAAAGATGTGCTATTTAGCTTTATATTAAGGAAATTTTGTATTAAATATGGTATAATATAGATAGTTAAGGAGTGCTTCGAATGATTGAAAATGCAGGTATCGACTACAAAGAATTATATCTACAGATGCAGTCAGCAGTTGTAGCACTATCAAAGACATTGGAAGAAATCCAAAAAGAAAACAAGAATCTAAAGGAAGAAAATGAATATTTAAAGCGCAAGCTGTTTGGAACAAAAAGTGAAACATCAAAGTCACTTGGTTTTGAGCAGCTTTCTCTTTTTGATGAGGCAGAAGCAGAAGCAAATCCAGACGAAGAACAATTTATTCTTGAAGAAGTTAAATTCAATAAAAAGAAAAAGTATAAAGGGCAGTTGGATGATAAATTATCTAAACTGCCACATATCGAAGTTATTATGACACTTCCAGAATCTGAACTCGTATGCCCAGTCTGTAACAGTAAACTTGTTCCTGTCGGAAAGAAATTTGTTCGACACGAAATCGAATTTGTACCAGCCAAATTAAAAGTAAGAGATATATATACAACGACATATGAATGCAGAAAATGTCGTGCAAATGGAAAGAGTGTTATGAAAAGTCCTGGAATTCCAGAACCTGTCATTCCACATTCTTATGCCTCTGCTGAAAGTGTGGCTTTCGTTATGAAACAAAAGTTCGCAAATGGCGTTCCACTCTATAGACAGGAATCCGAATGGAAACAAATGGGTCTGGATCTTTCAAGAACGACAATGGCTAACTGGATCATATATTCAAGTGAACACTGGTTAAAACCACTGACAGGCAGAATGCATGAAATCCTGCTTGAATCAAAACATGCCCATGCCGATGAAACACCTGTTCAAGTTCTAAATGAACCTGGTAAAAAGGCAACAACGAAATCCTATATGTGGGTATATTCAAGCATCAAAGAGAGTTCATATCCAATCCGACTGTTTGTGTATGCACCAAACAGATGCGGATATAATCCGCAGATATTCTTCAACGGTTTTCATGGAACTGTTATATCAGATGCATATTCCGGATACAACAATATCGAAGGCTGTGTCAATGCATACTGCTGGGCACATGCAAGAAGAAAGTTCAGAGACAGTCTTCCAAATGATCTCGAAAATGCAGAAAATACGCTTCCGATTATTGCGATGAATAAGATCAAGAAACTCTTCGCAATAGAAAAAGAAATAGAGGCGTTGTCTCCTGATAAAAAGGTCAAAATACGTCAGCTAAAGTCAAAGCCATTAATAGATGACTTCTTTTCATGGTGCAAATCCAATCAAAATGCCACAGCCAGTGCAAAACTGAGCAGAGCATTTAAATATGTTTTAAATCATGAAGAAGGATTGAGACAATACTTATATGATGGATATATTCCAATGACAAACTCATTAGATGAAAGAGTAATTCGACCATTTACGACAGGAAGAAAGAACTGGTTGTTCTCGGCAAGCGTATCAGGAGCAGAATCAAGTGCGAATGCATACAGCATAATTGAAACAGCAAAAGCAAATGGACTGGATCCATATAAATATTTGACAACAATATTTACATATCTTCCAAGCCAAGATCTGATCAAAAATCCAGAAATAATAGACGAATTTCTACCATGGAGTAAGTTCGTACAAAAGAACTGTAAATAAAAGAATCAGCATAACATTTTAGCAATGTTCAACTGATTCTTTTTCATTTATTTAACTACATCATCTTATTTGGCGCTTACGTTTTACTCACCAAAAGTCCAGACAACATTTGATTGTCTGGACTCTTTTTTGATGAAAACAAAAAAAAGACTGGAATCTTTCATCCAGCCTTTGACATTAGAATAATCCTACGATTTTACCATCTTCATCCACATCCATGTCTAATGCACTTGGATGTTTTGGAAGTCCTGGCATTGTTAATACTTTACCCGTTAGAGCAACAATGAAGCCAGCACCTAAGCCTGGGCGTAATTCACGAACTGTAATTCTAAATCCTGTAGGACGACCCATTACTTTGCCATCATCTGATAATGACATTTGTGTTTTGGCCATACAGATTGGTAATTTATCCCATCCTAATTCATTGAACTTCGCAATTTGTGCTTGTGCTTCTTCTGTAAAATCAACACCGTCTGCACCATATACTTTTTTGGCAATGGTTTCTATTTTTTCTTCAATTGTCTTATCTAAATCATATAAAGGAGCATAGTTATTTTCTTGATCACATAACGCAACGACTTTGTTGGCTAAATCAATAGCGCCTTCTCCACCTTTTGCCCATACTTGAGATAATGACATTGGGTGGTTGTTTTCTTCACACCATTTTTCTAATGCAGCTACTTCAGCCGGTGTATCTGTCGCAAACTCATTGATCGCAACAATGTATGGTAAACCAAATTGTTGTACTGTATCAATGTGTTTAGCTAAGTTTTCACATCCTGCAAGCATAGCCTCTACATTTTCTTCTTTTAAATCTTCTAAGGCAATTCCACCATGTTGTTTTAAGGCACGAATTGTCGCAACAATCACAACCGCATTCGGTTTAAGATCAGCCAATCGACACTTGATATCCAAGAATTTCTCAGCTCCTAGATCTGCACCAAATCCAGCTTCTGTAACTGTATAATCTGCAAGTTCTAGACATGCTTTTGTGGCAATAACAGAGTTACATCCATGCGCAATATTCGCAAATGGACCACCATGAATCAATACTGGATTGTGTTCAAGTGTTTGAACAACATTAGGCAATACAGCATCTTTCATAACCATAGCCAATGCGCCTTCAATACCTAAATCATGTACATATACAGGCTTATCATCATAAGTATATGCCACAAGCATTTTTCCAAATCTTTTCTTTAAATCCATTAAATCATCTGCCAAACATAAAGCTGCCATGATTTCACTTGCGACAGTAATATTAAATCCGTCTTTACGTTCAACTCCATTGGCTTTTGCACCACAACCAATTGTAATATTACGCAAAGTACGATCATTCATATCTAAACAACGTTTAAATGTTACTTTTTCAGGATCAATATTCAATTCATTTCCCTGATGAATCACATTATCTAAACATGCACTAACTAAGTTATTAGCTGTTGTAATCGCATGCATATCTCCAGTAAAGTGAAGGTTGATATCTTCCATTGGTACAACCTGGGCATAGCCACCACCTGTAGCTCCACCTTTTAATCCAAATACTGGACCTAAACTTGGTTCACGTAAAGCCATCATCGTTTTCTTACCTAAACGATTTAAGGCATCACCTAAGCCAACAGTTGTCGTACTCTTTCCTTCTCCAGCCTTAGTAGGATTAATAGCTGTAACTAATACTAATTTTCCATGAGGATTATTTTCAATGGATTTCAAATAATCAAAAGACAATTTAGCTTTATATTTTCCATAATGTTCCAAGCTATCTGCAGGAATTCCAATTTTTGCGGCAACCTTTTCAATTGGTTCCATGACGCATTCTTGTGCAATTTCTAAATCTGTTTTAGCCATTTTACATATCCTTCTTTCCAATATCATTTCTGTGAAATAAATCTTTACATTGAATTTTATCTAATTCTTTATATGTATGATCAAATGCAGTCTGTAAGTCATCTTCTAGAGTAACGACCATTAAAACACGGCCTCCATCTGTTACCAATCCTTCATCTGTCATTTTTGTTCCCATGTGGAAAACCAATCCATCTACATCGTCTACACCTGTAATCAAAGATCCTTTTGTAGAGCTTGCAGGATAGTTTGTACTTGCTAAAACAACACCGTGACTGACTTTATCTGTCCATTTTAGTTCAACTGGTTTATTATCCATTAAATCTAAAATAGCTTGGACAAAATCACTTTCTAAACGAGGCAAAATAACTTCGGCTTCTGGATCTCCAAAACGTGCATTGAATTCAATTGTTTTAATACCTTTTTCTGTCAACATCAATCCACCATATAAGAATCCAGTGAATGGAACACCTTCTTTAACCATAGCACTTGCCATTGGTTTCATAATTTCATTCATAGCTTCATCGATAATTTCAGAAGTAATCTTCTTAACTGGGCTATAAGATCCCATACCACCTGTATTTGGGCCTTTATCTCCATCAAATACACACTTGTGATCTTGGGCTACTTCTAAAGGTACAACTGTTTCATTGTGTACTAGACAGATCAAAGAAAATTCAAATCCAAATAAACATTCTTCAATCACAACCGAATTATTTTCAATCGCAAAGGCAATGTCCAAGGCTTCCTTAGCCTGTTCTAACGTAGAAGCTACTGTAACACCTTTTCCAGCTTTTAAGCCATCTTCCTTAATAACAATAGGAGCTCCCTGTTCTTGTACATAAGTCCATGCAGATTCTAAATCATAGAATGTTTTATAAGCAGCTGTTGGGATATTATATTTTGCCATGATTTTCTTGGCAAAATCCTTACTTGATTCAACCTGAGTCGCCTTCTTATCTGGCCCAAAAATCTTTAGGCCTTCTTTTTTAAACGCATCTACAACACCTAGAGCTAAAGTTGCCTCAGGACCTACGATGGTTAAATCTACATTTCTTTCTTTTGCCAAAGCGACAAGACCTTCTACATCATTGTCTTTCACATTGACACATTCTCCAATTTTTGCCATTCCAGGATTACCTGGAGCACAAATCAACTCATCACATAAAGCTGAACGTTTGCATGCATACGCAAGTGCGTGTTCACGTCCGCCCTTACCGATAACTAGTATTTTCATTGCGTTTTAATCTCCTTTTTCTTTACCATTCAATCATAACAGAAAAAAGCCCCTAATGGGTCTTTATTCACAATTTTTTTAACAGAAAGACACATTTAATAAATTAGGATATAAAGCTAAAATCAACACTCATACAACGTCTTATATAAATTGACTTCTGGACATAT
>NZ_DBMEXE010000033.1:0-281 GCF_056804935.1 Holdemanella sp.
ACTTTAGTTTTCCAACACCTTCTACTTCTTTCATTAATTCTTGATACTTCATAATCTTCACCTAGATTAAATGTATCATGAATGAAAAAAAAGCACAAACTCGAAAGTTTGTGCCTAGAATTATTTCACTAACAATTCACAGATCTTCTTTGAATATGCGATTGGATCTTTGATTGCGAAGCCTTCAATTAAACAAGCCTGATCATATAATACTTCAGTAACTTCTTTAACTTTATCTTTATCAGAAGCATATAAAGTCTTCAATGTTTCAAAGATTGGAT
>NZ_DBMEXE010000033.1:291-4663 GCF_056804935.1 Holdemanella sp.
CAAAATACGCGTTGCCTTCATAGGCATTGGACTTTGGTTAGGCATATTTGCGAAGACCTTTTCCATCTCAAAAGAAATACCTTCGCCAGCCGTTAAGCATACTGGATCCTCTGTCAATTTATTTGACAATTTCACTTCAGCAACCTCATCGCCTAAAGCTTCTTTCATAAATGTCAATAAATCTTTATTTTCTTCTTTTGATTTATTTAAAGCTTCCTTTTCTTCCTCAGAATCTAAATCTAAATCTCCTTGAGCTGCATTTCTGAACGTCTTTTCTTTGTAGTTCATCAATGTCTGCATCACAAATTCATCCACTTCATCTGTTAAATAAAGAACTTCAAATTCTTTATTCTTCAATGTTTGAACAACTGGCATCTTATCAATCAATTCAACATCTTTACCAGATACAAAGTAAATGTCTTTTTGATCCTCTTTCATACGAGAAACATATTCACTTAAAGTAACATATTTCTTTTCTCTTGAAGAGTAGAACAACAATAAATCTTGGAATTTTTCTTTATCCATACCATAGTTGTTGTAGACACCAAACTTCAAGTTTACACCAAATTCTTCAAAGAATTTTTCATATGCTTCACGATCTTTGGCAAGCATATTTCCAAGTTCATTCAATACTTTCTTTTCAATACGACCCGCAATCAATTTTAATTGATGATCATGTTGAAGCATTTCACGAGAAATATTTAAAGATAAATCTTGAGAATCCACTAGACCTTTCACAAAGCGCAATGAGTCTGGCAACAATTCTTCGGCATGATCCATAATGAATACGCCTCTACAATAGAGTTGAAGACCTTTCTTGTAGTCTTGAGAATAGAATCCTTGAGGTAAGTGTGATGGGATATAAAGCAATGCTGTAAAGCTTGTATTTCCCTCTACACTAAAATGAATCACTTTTTGAGGATCTTGGTAGTCATAGAAATGATCTTTGTAGAATTGATTGTATTCTTCATCTGTAATCTTCGATTTTTGACGTTTCCATAAAGGAACCATTGAGTTTAAAGTCTGATCTTCAACCACTGTTTCATATTCAGGCTTTTCACTTTCCTCAGTACCCTCTTTCATCTTCTGAGTTTCTACATTCATCTTGATTGGATAACGAATATAGTCTGAATATTTCTTAATCAATTCTTTTAACTCATATGTCTCTAAATATTGAGAATATTTTTCTTCATCTGTATCTTCTTTTAAAGTTAAAATGATTGTTGTACCATTTGTTTCCTTTGTACAAGGTGTGATTTCATAACCATCTTCACCAGCACTTACCCATTCATAAGCTTCATCACTACCTGCTTTTTTCGTAATAACACGAACATCTTTTGCGACCATAAATGCAGAATAGAATCCAACACCAAATTGACCAATGATATCGACATCTTCATTGTTGTTTTCTTCTTTTTTCTTCATTTCCTCTTTAAAAGCCAAAGAACCACTCTTCGCAATTGTACCCAAGTTTTCCTCTAACTCTTCCTTTGACATACCAATACCAGTGTCCGAAATTGTTAAAGTACGAGCTTCCTTATTTGGTTCTATACGAATCTCAAATTGGCTTGCATCTGCATGACCTTGACTTTCATAATAATATTTATCAATCGCATCACTCGCATTCGATACAAGCTCACGTAAGAAGATTTCCTTGTGTGTATAAATGGAATTGATCATCAAATCCAATAAACGTTTTGACTCCGCTTTAAACTGTTTTTTCTTAGCCATAATACCACTCCTTCATTAGCACTCTATTATTTTGCCTGCTAATACTATACAACACCTTTTTAGCAGTGTCAACACCTGTGTGCTAAACGCAAAAAAAGAATTCGACTAAACGAATTCTTAGCTTCTTTACACATTTTTCAAATAATACTGTTAACTATTTTTTAATTACTTTTGATGCATACAATGGATTGGCTTCTCTTGTTTCACTTCCAAAAACTAACTTCAATTCTTCAAAAGCTATCATAACATTTTCAGGTATATCCACATGTGCAATATAATTCTTTCCATTCGGACCATAGCCATTCGCATCATCTGAAAGTCTAGGAATTTCTCCCATCAACAAGTTGACATATCTATTAATTGACCACATGCCATGTATATTATCTTCAAAAACCAAATCTTCATCCTGATTCAATACTTTAGCACAATAAGTAGCATAATTAATGATTGTCACATCCTCCTTGACATATTTTTTTAATCCTGCCGCCATACGCCTTTGCATAGAAGCATCCTGACTTAGAATGATACTTTTAAACGAAATATTGTTTTCTTTCAATAAATCCAAAAGATACGTAATATTATTGCCACAATTTGTAGACTTTGTTTCAAGATAATCCGCCATGCATCCATATACATGTTTAATATACTTTTGAAATATTTCTGCTTCTGACAAATCCGTTATCTCAATATCCGGATATTCTAAATGAACAACCTGACGCAGTGTATCTGTTGTATGTCCTGCTCCACCAACAATAATATATTTTTTCGCAACAAAGTTTTTAATTCCACTAGCTAAAACATCGCCACCCTCAAGAATACTTCCACCAAATAGAACCATCACATCCACCTGATGAATTCCATATCGATTAAACAATTCTTCTTGATTTAACGCATCAATATCTCTTGTTCCCAAAAACTTTGCGAGTATATTTATATTTTCTGCAACATTACAATCCATACATGCTCTTCCTTTCAAAACCATCTACAATATCAAACTGGAAGTTATCGAAGATAAATCTCACAATATTCGAAAATAGCATACCACTGAATCACAAAAAATGCAGTGAACTTTCGCTATCAAACCACACTTTTTACAACGATCTTTTGTTGTACATCTACACTTTTTACAACGAACTTTGCGAATTCGGCCTTTAAAATATATCAGCCATAAGTATGCAAACAGGAATTTACATTTACAACATGATCCAATATCTTTGTATTAGCTTACCCTCTTTTAAAACTTCGTTTTCTAATACTCCGCCATTATTGATAATTGATTTGACAGAACCAATGTTGTCTTTATCACAAACCAATAAAACTTTATCCATACCAAGTTTCTTGCATTCTTCTAAAGCCAAGCTGATCATTTTGGTTGCGTAACCTTTTCTTCTTTCGCTTGGTCTTATACCATCTCCAATATGACCACCATATTTCAATAAATATTCATTTAAGTAATGTCTGATATTAACAGCACCAACCATGGTATCCCGGTCTTCATCTAAGCAAAAGAAAGTAGAATCAGGAACAAACCCATCATCCGCAGTTGATATTTCTAAATTATTTAGATAATATTCAAAATCATCATAATCATTTTTAAATATAGCCCATGGCGAAGTATTTGCGTTATGGGTATCGTTATACGATTTCCATTCTTTAATCATTTCTATAATTTGATTTTTGTATTGCAAACTGCCTTTCATTAATTTTAATGCCATGAATTTATTCCCTCCAAATTCCAATTTATCTAAATCTTTCTTATAGGATGTCGAATGACTGTTTTCCATTTTTCCGGTGCAACCTTTCTTGCATCCGACAAATATATTTCATGATGTAGTCTTTGACTATTCATATCATTCGCATATCCATTTTGTTTTAAATATTCATCCATAAGTGCAACTGTAGCTAGTTCATCATCAAAAGATCCTAAGTGCATGATTTGAACACATAAACCTTCATCAATCGTCAAAAACTCTGCCGATGAACAATCTATTTTTTTCTTTTTAGTTGCTGTTTCAATAGCCCATTCAAAATCTTTTTCATTTACAAAATCAGGCAAACGAATGACTGAAATCCAATGAAATGAATCTTTATCTGCATAGTTTACACCATCTATATCATCCTGCCACCAAAATCCTTCTAATGGTGGAACTACATATTCAAAGAATCCTTCAATTTTATAATCTGTTTTGTAACTCATTCTCAAAGTATAAGCAATCGCATACAATACGCCAATTGCCTGCTGATATGCTCCACCTTCTTCATTTGGATTGCCCTCACCTCTGACCGCAATGTAATTTGCTTCAGGAACATTTACAATCACAGGTTTATTTTTAGGCATATAAAATTCTTTATATTCTTTCTTAAAATCAAAAGCCATAATTACTCCTTAAATTTGGTTTTATCTATTTTTTAAAGTATACCATTAAATATGAAAACTATACAAAAAGACTGATCTCTCAGCCTGGTATTTATAGATACGCTTTGTCTTAATCTATACGATCATAAACTATAATTTATTCGCTTATTTGTATTTCTTCTTAAGATTAATACTCAATATTATTGCAACAACTGATGAAATAATTAATCCTGCAACTAATGAAAATATCCAAAGATTATTTTCGTTAAAAAGAAGAATAACGGA
>NZ_DBMEXE010000033.1:4673-11463 GCF_056804935.1 Holdemanella sp.
TCAAACCCATTGTCTAGTTCTTTACCTACTTTAGTGCTTCTTATTTTGTTTGTTGCATACCAAATAAGTAGGTATATCATGTTTAAAAAAATAAAAATCACAGTATTCTTTGTCATGTTTGTTCCTCCACAAATTCTGATTTATCTATTGCATTACGTTGATTACTTTACAGTGAAATGTGTCCATTCTATGCGATTATATTCCATCACATCATTTGCTTTTTTCATTCCTAATTTTTCGTAAAATGCAATGGCATTTTCATTCGCAACCAAATATACCGCAATATCATTTTTACCACCTGCTAAAGAATGTGCTGTCTTAATCAATTCCGTACCAATTCCTTGATGTAAATAGTCTCTGTCTACACCTAAATCTGTTATATAAAGCCAATAGGCATAGTCGGTCAATCCAAATAAGACGCCGACAATTTGATTATCCTTGTTTCTTGCAACAAGACTGATTGATACATGATCAACCAGCTTTGCTATTCTTTCTTCGAATCGTTCCTTCGGATACTGTGATCCTAGATCCGTACGCTTTAAAAATTCAATATATTCAATTGTAGAAATTCTCTCCTCTTTAATCTGAATATTTTTGCACATAACAATTTTCTCCATAAATCCCTAATTCTATTTCTGTTGCCATTCCATTACATATTCTTTTTCTTTGGTAGCTTCATCAAAGCCGCTATGCTGAATCTCAAATCCTTCTCTTTGATAAAAGGATATTGCCCGTAGATTCTTTTGATATACATTCAAAAATAATTTATTCCGTTTATTCTTTGCATAATTTAAAAGAGCTTTTCCTATGCCATGCGACTGCATTTCATTTGAAACAAAAATACCCTCAATATATTCATCATTTAGCCCTATAAACCCCTGTATTTCTTGATTCTGCTCATAAACATAAACAGTTGCCTGCAAAAGCAATTCCTTCACTAATTCAAAATTATTTTGCCAATATTGCGAAGAAATAAAAGAATGTGCTGTCACATTTGTATCCAACCATATATCTGTAACTTTATTTATATCTGCTTTTTGTAATTCTCTAATCATAATGATTGATCTCCTACAAATTCAAATTATACAACAAGGACTGATTCCTCAGCCCTTGTTCATCAATGAATATGCATACTTTAATACTTTAGTCCCATCCATACGACCATAATCTTCCATTGGTATGACACCAACAGGAATGTGTTTTACTGCCATTTTTTCTTTGATTCTTTTTTCCATGTAGCGGATCTGAGGACCAATTAAAATGACATCAATAGACTCTTCATTTACTTTTTGATCTACTTTCGATACAGGAATCGCAAAAATTTTATCTTTTTTTGATACTTCCTGCATTTTCGTTACTAAAAGACTTGTACTCATGCCTGCAGCACAAGCTAACAGAATTACTTTTTGTTCCATATTAACGATTAATTGAACGAGCCATCATAGATACGGTATGACGTACTCCTCTTACAGCTTTACTAATTGCCATAATATTTTCAACAGGTGCCACTCCACCATATCCTGCATCTCCAATATGCTGAATATCAACACCACAAATCTTATTCATAATCGCAATATCCTTAATTGTATCTGTATCAGATCCTTCTTGACTCGTTCCAATCGCAGAAAGAACTAAACCACCACAAGAATGCACTTCTTTACATACTGCCTTTAAATCATCCATATCAAATCCTGGAACGGTTCCAACAGCAGGAACTAGGATAACATCTGCCCCTGCCTTCACAAAGCGTTTTGCGATTTCAAGATCTGCCACTGGCTCATCCGATCCAGCACCATGCATTTTTCCTGCAATGATCAATCCGGAGAAATTTTCTTTTGTGAATGAGATTGCCTTTTCAATCTGTTCATTTGTTACGCCCGTACCTGGATTTCCAGTAAGACATACAAAATCAAAACCAACTTCATCTAATCTTTTGACTGTTTCCAAATTTAATTGACGACCCTTCGCAATATCCAAACGATCCTCTAACATTTCAGCTTCTAAATCAACCGGTTCTAAGTTCACCCCAATTGGGCGTCCTACTAAACGATGTAGTTCATCTACAAAGTTATCTTTATTATGTTCTAAGCCAAAAATGTATGGATTTAATACATCTAAACAATTCAACAAAATCATATCCGCCCCAAAAGCTCTGGCAATCTCTGCATTTGTGATATCCCCAATAAAGCTTTCTCTAGGCGCTACATTTTCAGACAAGATGACACGCCCCTCACTTGCCTTAATACTCTGTTTCAATTCTTGCGCATTCATCCTTAAAATTTCGGATGCATTTGCGCTAATTAATCTTTTCATGATTTACTCCTCAAAATTTCTGTGACATTTTGCCACGCATTCTTACTCTTTTGTTCTGTACAACCCTTATAAGCCCCTAAATACGGTGTAAAACCAAGTCTTGAATATAACTTGATAGCTCCATAACTTTGCGATTGGGTTGCCAAATACAATGGATACTTACCTGGAATTGTATCGTACATCATACAAAGTTTTGTAAGCATGGCCTGCGCAATCTTTTTATGTTGAGCCGATAAACTTACCGCTACATAATGAATGCGAAGTCTACTTTCTTCAAAATCATTTCCAAGCCAAAGTCCTGCACTGCCAACGAGTTCATTATTTTCATTTGCGACAAACAAGAAATGCTTCGAAAAGAAATCCTTATCTCTTGTAAGCATACTATCCCATTTCTTCCTTGCCTCTTCTAGATTTTCAAATAAACAAACCTCTGTCTGTAATTTACACCAAGCTTCTTTTAATGATTCATCAAATTCAACATAATGAAATTCTTGATTTAATTCGATTTCTTTACGAATGGTCTTACGCGCCATGACCATCAATACTTTTTCATAAGGTATACTTGTATCTAATACTGTCATATCATTCTCCATTTCTAAGATAAGTATATCATAATGCAGTACATTTGAAATGATATAACAATTTCTTTTTAAATGTTATAACATTTGCTTGACTTCTATTATTTTTCGTTCTAGAATGAAACCGTAAAAGAGAGGTAAACAATTATGAACAAAACACAACTCGCAAATTATTTTGACCACACATTTTTAAAAGCTTATGCAACTGAAGCAGATCTTACTAAATTATGTAACGAAGCCAAAGAAATCGGTGCCGCTATGGTTGCAATCAATACAACTTGGACTAAATTCTGTAAAGAACAATTAAAAGGAACAAACGTACATGTAGGAGCTGCCATTAGCTTTCCTTTAGGACAAGCTGGTCTAGCATCTAAAATTGCTGAAACAAAAATTGCAATTGAAGATGGAGCTGACGAAATCGATTATGTCATTGATATTGGACAAGCAAAAATGCACCACTGGGACTACATTAAAGAAGAAATGGAAAGTATTGTTTCTATTTGTAGAGAACATAACGTCATTTCAAAAGTTATCTTTGAAAATTGCTACTTAGAAAAAGATGAAATCAAACAAATTGCTTTAATTGCCAAAGAAGTAAAACCAGACTTCATCAAAACAAGCACAGGCTTTGGAACTGGGGGAGCCACTTTAGAAGATGTTCAATTAATGGTTGAAACTGTCGAAGGACAAGTGAAAGTTAAAGCGGCTGGAGGCATTCGCGATTGGAAAACATGTAAAGCCATGATTGATGCAGGTGCACAAAGAATTGGAACAAGCTCATCCCTAAAAATCTTAGAAGAATTTGAAGCCGAGGCAAAATAACATGAAACCATTTTTATTAGAACCCATTCATGATTACACAATATGGGGAACCAACCACATTTCTAAAGCTAGAGGCATCGATGAAGACTATGGAACTTGGTGGGAAGTCAGTGCCCACCCTTATTGTTCAAACAAAATTATTGGAACTAATAAAACATTAATGGAAATGATTCAAGAAAATCCGGATGAAGTATTAGGTAAAGGCTTTACGCTTCATGAAACATTACGATTGGCTTATCTAGACACAAAGGATGCATTAAGCATTCAAGTTCATCCCGAAGATGATTATGCCCTAGAACATTCAAATGACTATGGAAAATATGAAAGTTGGTATATTCTAGATGCCAAACCAGGCGCGACTCTAGTTGCCGGAACAACAATCAATGATGCAGATGAAATTAAAAATGCCTTAATGAACAACGATGTTGAAAAATATCTAAATAAAGTCGAAGTGCATAAAGGAGACTACATCATCATTCCTAGTGGTATGCTTCATGCCTTAGGAAAAGACATCTTAGCTTTAGAAGTTGGTACAAACTCGAACACAACCTATCGTTTCTATGACTACAACCGTAAAGGAAAAGATGGAAAAACACGTCCTTTACATGTCAAAGAATCTTTTGATGTCACAAACTTCAATTTAAAACCTACTTTTGTTCCACAAAAACATAAAACACACCGAATTGGAGATTGTCCTAATTTTACTGTAGATGAAGTTTATGCTGATTCTGATATTACCTTAACATGTGATGAACATTACATGATTCTATCCAATATTGATGCAGACTGTACAATCGTATGGAACAATGAAGAAATTGTATTACCACAATACGATAGTCTATTTGTACCATTCGCATCCAAAAAAATCACAATCAAACAAGGAGCACACCTATTAGTGTCAAATCCTAGAAAGGACTAATTTATGAAAACCATTTTAGTTACCGGAGCCAATGGCTATATCGCTAGCTTAGTAAGAGCGTATCAAAAAGATAACTTTAACTGGATCTGCATGACAAGAAAGGATGCAGACCTTACAAATCCTGAAGACGTAAAAAGATTTGTAGCGTCTCAAGATTTTGACATTTGTTTTCACACTGCTGCCAATGCGACAACTGCATTCTGTAATGAACATCCAGATTTAGTTCATAAAATCAATGTAGAAAGTACACAAGCGATCATTGATTGTTGTAAAGAAAAAGGCGCTAAATTGATTTTCTGTTCCACTGAACAAGCCTTCAATGGAAAAGAAAATCGTGGTCCTTTTAAAGAAGACGAACCATTAAGTGCTGTGACTGTATATGGACAAAATAAAATCGAATGTGAAGAATTGATTCAAAAACAATTGGATGATGCGATCATCTTACGCTTTACATGGATGATGGGCCTAAGCTATCCAGGCATCAAGGCAAGTCCAAGCATCATTAAAAATGTCATGAATGCGCTAATCAGCCATACTCCAACATTATTTACTGTGAATGAAAAACGTGGTATGACATATGCGAAGCATTTGGCAACACAATTTGATAAAATCACAAAACTTGAACCAGGCATTTATCATGTGGCATCAAAGAACACTATGACCACATATGAATCCGCAAAATATGTGGCTAAAGCCTTAGGTGCAAGTGATGAACTGATTGAAGAAATCATTTTACCAAACAACGAACGCTACCAAGATCGATTCAGAGATTATCGTTTAGATAGTGAAAAACTAGAAAGTCTTGGAATACATTTTGCGACATTTGAAGAAGATGTAAATGAAATTCTAATGGATTTTGGATGGAAGAAAAGTTAAAATAGCTTGTAGGAGGCTATTTATGACTATACTTGAGGAAAACGTTAAAAAATATTACCAAAGCGGATATAACTGTTCAGAAACACTACTTCATGCCTGCAATGAAACGTATCAATTAGATATTTCAGAAGAAGACATGAAAATAATGGCTGGATTTGGTGGCGGCATGTTTATTGGAAGTACATGCGGTGCATTAGTCGGATCGATTGCTGCTCTATCAAAAATGGTATGTAAGACAAAAGCACATGAAATGTTACCAGAATTAAGACCATTGATTCAAAAACATACACGTAACTTTAAAGAACTATTAGGCAATTTAGATTGTGCACACATCAAACCTGTACATCATAGTACAGATCCAAACATCAAATGTATGAACACTTGTTTATTGGCGGCAAAAGCTCTAGAAAAAACAATGGAGGAAGAACACCTATTATAGGATTCTTCCTCTTTTCTTATATTCGTAATAACCTGTCTACTCGATGAATCAAATCTTGTTGAATACTAAAATCAACCTCAACACCATCCTCTTTATATTCCTGCTTATGCACCTTACCATTGGTATGAATATAATCAAGTACACTTACCTTTTCATAAGGAATCACGACATGTAAAGTTTCCATATGAAATAATTCCTTTTCAATTTCCTGCTTTAAAAACGCAATGCTCGACTTTTCCTTAGCACAAATATAAATACGATCCTCTACACGTTTTGGATATTCAATATTTGTCTGATCACACTTGTTAAAGACATACAAGTAGGGAACTTTTTCACAACCAATCTCTTTTAATGTTTCTTCACAAACCTGAAGTTTGCTATCCTTATGTTCATTTGAAATATCCACGACTTTTAAAATCAAATCCGAAACCACAGCTTCTTCAAGTGTAGAATGAAAGGCTTGTACTAAACTGTGTGGTAAATCACTAATAAAGCCAACTGTATCACTTAAAGTAAATACATTATGGTTCTCTGTTTCAATTTGACGTGTTGAAGTTGTCAAAGTCGCAAACAACATATCCTTTTCAAATACCGACTTATCTTCATTCACAAACCCATTCATAATACTCGATTTGCCTGCATTGGTATAACCCGTTAGAGCCACACTTTTAACCATACTTTTTTTACGCTGATTACGCTGTACATTTCTTTGTGTATGAATCTTATCTAATTCTTTTTCCACAAAATGAATTTTACCTTCAATTCTTCGCGCATCCAGTTCGATTTTCTTTTCTCCTGTTCCCTTGTTTCTAGAACCACCACGCTGTCTATCCATATGTTTAT
>NZ_DBMEXE010000034.1:0-10859 GCF_056804935.1 Holdemanella sp.
GTGTTAGTTCAATAAAATTAAAACACCAATGTTGTACAATAATGTGCTTCGATTGGTGTTTTTTATCAACATTGATGTATTAATTTTCTAATGTATTATAGCACATAAACAAGTTTTAAGGGCTAAAATGGATTTATCAAATGATGTGTTGTATACTAAAAATAACATATATAAAGGATTAAACTATGAATATAGATAAAAAGATAATAATGGGTGTAAGAAATAAGAATGCGGATGCGAAGAAAGAGCTTATTTCATTGACGCGAAATCATTTGGTACAAACAATTTATAAGCGTTATATTGGTTTAGAGGAAAAAGAAATCAATGACATCTTACAGGCAACGTATACATACGCATTTATGAATATGGATAAATTGAGTGATGATAAGAATTTTTTGAAGTGGATCACGGTTTTGTTGAATAAACAATTGCGTGAGTATATGCAGGCTAAAGAACATACAGGTATAACTACGGCTTTACGTGGACTTCCTCAATATAGACAATCGGATGTGGATGATTGTTTAAATGAGATGCCAGAAAATCAAAAGACAGTGACAATCATGCATTGTCTAGGAAAATTGAAAGAGAAGGATATCGCAAATCGTTTAAAGATGAGTGAAGAGGGGGTGGCTCGTTTGTTGAAGAGTGGTAAACAAAAAGTAAAGGATGTATTAGATAAGAAGTGACAATGATATTTATTATTGTCCTTTTTTTTGATTTCGCATAAAATGTAAGCATATGAAAAGAGAAACAAAAAGAGTATTGATACTATCACTTAAAATAGGCGTAGGAAGTGCCATCGCAATTATATTAGCCTACTTTTTTAAGTTGGATAATCCAACAAGTGCTGGAACGATTGCACTATTGTCTTTGTTGACGACAAAGTGGGGGACGGTGAAGCTTGTTCTTAGAAGAATTTCCACATTCTTTGTGACAATTCTATTCTGTTTTATTTTCTTTGAACTTATTCCAAGCCATTGGATAGCCTTTGGACTTGTGATTGCGTGCTTAGTTGGGCACAGTGAGAAAATGAAATGTCAGAATACTTTAAGTGTAAATGCGATGATTGCAGTGCATTACTTGAGTTATTTGGATTTTAGTCTTCACTTCATGATGAATGAGTTTTATTTGATTTTAATTGGTGCCATTATCGCATTCTTATTGAATTTGGTTCATGATTATAGTGGAGAAGAAGAGTATTTGAATTCTTGTATGATTTATATGGAGGACAAGATTCAGAGCTTGATGTATCAAATTGTTCATTATATTCAAAGTGAGGAAAGAAATACAACAATTTGGAAAGAATTAGAGGATATTAAAGAGCAAGCTGAAAAATATATTCATATTGCGATGGAATATCAGGATAATACGTTTACGAATTTGCCAGATTATTATATTCGTTATTTTGAGATGCGTGCTTTACAGTGCGATATTCTGCATATGCTGCATTATAAAATTCGAAAGATTCGTGAAATGCCAAAAGAGGCGCATGAATTGGCGAATTATATTGAATATTTAATTCCGTTTATTCATGAAAAAAATGATCCTCAGCCTCAAATTAGTTCGCTTCATAAAATGTTGAAAGACAAACAGAGTGAAGCTCTTCCTGAAAGTCGAATTGAATTTGAATCAAAGGCGATGCTTCTACATATTTATATGGATTTAGAAGAGTTTTTATACACAAAGAAGAAGTTTATTGATCAAACGACAGAGGAACAGAAAAAATTGTATTGGAGATGATTTAGATGAAATCAATTGTTATTGTTACTATTGTTTCTGTTATAGTTTCTATTGGAATCTATAAAGGAATTCGTAAAGTATTATATAAAAAGGATGTCACAAATAAGGCAAGTTTTGCCAGATTAATAAAATATGTTTTGGTTTTTATTAATGGAATGATTTTTCTTGGACAATTTGAACAGACCAAACCTATTATGTCCTATCTTGCTGCATCCAGTGGAGTGGTTGCCCTAGTTTTAGGTGTTGCCGCTAAAGATGCCTTTGGAAATCTATGTAGTGGTTTAATGATTTTAACATTTAAACCATTTGTCGAGGGCGATTTAATTAAAGTCAATCAAGGTGAATTGATTGGGTATGTTGAAAGTATTCGTTTTCGTCATACGATCATTCGTACGTATGAAAGTAATCGTATTATTGTGCCAAACTCAACATTGAATTCGGCTACGATTGAAAATGCATTTTTTCAGGATGCGCGAAAGAATAACTATTTAGAAATTGAGGTTTCTTACGGAACGGATATTGATTTGGCGATAGATATTTTAAAGAGTTTAGTTGAAAAAACAATGGGAGAATATGATATTGAAAGTGAAACTCCAATTGAAGTAAAAGTAATCAATTTTTCTGCAACCGGCATTGATCTACGTGTTGTTGTTCCAAGTAAGACAAGTCTAGATGGTTTTGATATGCTCGCAAAGATTCGTTATGAACTTGTAAAAGAGTATGGAAAAGCCAATATTCATTTTGGAAATTATTCAGTAGAGGTAAGTCAATCATGATAAAAGTATATACAGAAGTATTGGGTTTTAATAATTTAATGTATCGATACATGAGTTTACCTAACTCATTATCTTTAGCGGATTTAGCTTATTATACATTAGCATCTTATTTGTCTGAAGAATATGCGGACTTTGTGATTGAAGTGAATGGTATCCCTTTTGTATGTCCAAATTGTGAGGATGAACAATTTAATAAGTTACCTTGTGCTTCATCAATCCAGCCTGATTTCAAAGAGGGAGATACATTTAAGATGGTTTATAATTTAGAAGAGCCATTTGAGATTGAAATTCAAGTTGAAAAAGTGGATGATATAGAAGAAGATGCGAATGTGGTCAATGGTCGTGGCTTTGCGATATGGGATGGCTTTAAAGAGTTTCAGGATTATTATTATCAGTCCATGGAATTGTTTAAAGAATATGTCGAAGCCAATGAGATGAGTCTTTCGGATTTTCCAGTAGATGAAGATTTAGATATCGTTGAATTGAATAAGGTGTTGGAATATAACTTTGAAGAATTAAAAGATGTGTATGAGGGTGAGTAGATGAAAGTATATGAAATGAGTTTTCGTGACATGAATCAGAAAATGGTGGAAATCCACGGCATGAAAATGGTTAAGCTTTTAGAGAAGATGAGGTTAAAGCTAGATAATCTATATGGTGCATTAATGTATGGTTATATCGATCATAATGCGGGCTTTATTTTTGAAATCGTAGCTTTGGAAACAAAGAAACGCAATATTGAATATCGCATTGTACCGATTGGTGTATCGTGCAAGATTCCTCGTTTTGATGTGCAGGAAATGGATATTCAAATCTTGGATAATGTGAATGTGGAATTGTTCCAGGATAAGATTGATATGGTCGAAAAGGCCACAGAAGTTTCTAAGGAATTAGAAGAGCTTCGTTTATATAAAGAGTTGGATCCATCAAGACATTTAGAGTATCCAGATGATATCATGGTGTATTTTCTAGACGAAGGAAAAGATGTGGAGGCATGTTGGGTTCGTCTGGAAGGAATACAAGATGGAAAGATGTACGGAACTGTATTAACGGCTTTACATCAGAATTTTGGTGTAAAAGAAAAGGATACAATTTATTTTGGCATGACAGAAATGGAAGATCACAAATTGGCGTGTGTATGGGTGAAAGAAGATGAATAAAGAGGATTCATTATATTCGATTTATGTACAAATATTAAAAGAAGAATTAGTGATGGCTATGGGCTGTACAGAGCCTATTGCGATTAGTTATGCGTGTGCTAAGGCAACGCAAGTGCTAGATCATTTACCAGATCGTATTGTTGTTAAGGCAAGTGGCAGTATTATAAAAAATGTTAAGAGTGTGATTGTACCTCATACAAATGGCTTAAAAGGGATTGAAGTTGCAGCTGCTGCAGGAGCTCTATATGGGGATGCCGACGCCAAACTTGAAGTGCTTTCTAGGGCAACACGTGAACAAATTGAAGAATTGCCTGAATATGTTCAAAATACAAATATTACCGTACAGCACATTGAACAAGGGCATGTATTCGATTTAGAAATCCATGTGTATTATGAACAAGAACATGCCAGTGTTCGTATTGTAGATACGCATACGAATATTGTACAAATTGAAAAAAACTGGCAAGTTATTTTTGAAGATAAGACGACGAGTTTAGAACTTAAAGCCGATCACAGTGCTTTGATTATGAAACAGATTTGGGATTTTTCACAAACTGTGGATATTGATGATGTAAAAGAAATACTAGATCGTCAAATCACTTGTAACATGGCCATCGCAAATGAGGGGATTCATAATTCGTATGGTGCAAACATTGGTCATGTGATCTTGAATATGGATTCAGATTGTGTAAAGACAAGGGCCAAAGCTTATGCGGCGGCTGGATCCGACGCAAGAATGAATGGGTGTGAACTTCCAGTTGTGATCAATTCAGGAAGTGGAAATCAGGGGATTACTTGTTGTGTGCCTGTTGTTGTGTATGCCAAAGAATTAGATTGTACGCAAGAACAATTGTATCGTGCTTTGGTTTTATCCAACTTAACAGCTATTTACATTAAAACAGGTATTGGTACTTTATCGGCATTTTGTGGTGCTGTTAGTGCTGGAGCTGCTGCGGGTGCTGGTATTGCCTATTTACATAATGGAACTTATAAAGAAATTCAGCATACAATTGTCAACGCATTAGCCATCCTTTCGGGTACGATTTGTGATGGGGCTAAGGCTAGTTGTGCAGCTAAGATTGCTTCTAGTGTAGATGCTGGTATTATGGGGTACTATATGTATAAAAATAAGCAACAATTCTATGCAGGTGATGGAATCGTTGCTCATAGTGTGGATGAAACAATTCAAAATATTGGAACACTTGGTTCTCAAGGAATGCTTCAAACAAATGATAAAATTATTGAGATGATGATTTCTTGCGATTAAAAGTAGATAAGCGAATGATTAACTGTGGTTCATATTCCATATGGACGATACGTTTTCGTTCGCTTTTTGTTTGTTCTAAAAGAATATCAACAGCTTCTTTTCCTTTCTCACAAGCACCGTGGTCAACACTTGTAAGTTGTATTTGAGGAAAATCAGCTTCCGGAATATTGTCAAATCCGGCTACACTTGTTTTAATGTTGTGATCTTTTAAACAGGCTAAGATGCCTAAGGCCGTCATGTCATTATTTCCAATATAGGCATCGTATTTATCACTTAAGATTTGTTTCGTTAAACGATACCCATTTTCGTATTCTCTTTTTTCGATGGGGTATAATTCAAATTGTTTAGACGAGTTAAAAAATACTTGTGTATTTGACAAGACACTTTTAACTCCTTCATATCTTTCGTTTCGCCCAATTTCCGTTGTATCTAATGGACTTGATATATACGCAATCTTTTTGTGTCCTAGCTGTTTTAAATGGTTACCTAATAATTTACCACATTTAAAACTGTTGAGTTCAATGGAATCACAATCAAGATTTTTTGGCTTATCCCCGATAATAATGCACGGTATTTGTTTGGAAAGTGCATTCCATTCATCAACAAATTTTGGGGGATATAGAAGAATGATTCCACATGGCTTTAATAGTTTTAAGTTAGAAAGGGCGTGCTTTTCAAGATCATCTTTTCGCAATGTAGAAATAGTAAAGATTTGTGTTTTTGTCTTACTAGCCTGTTCAATGATACTTGAAACAACCATAGAATAATACGAATTGGATAAGTTGGAACAAATCACGACAATCGTATTTTTTGCGTTTGAATACCTTTTTTTAACTTCTGGCTTTTTATATCCCATTTGTTTGGCTGTCTTTTTGACGAGATTTACTGTTTCTTCTTTGAAAGATACATTCTTATTCTCACTTAGAATCATAGATACAGTGGATTGCGATACATTTGTGGCTTGGGCAATATCGCGTGTAGTTACTTTATTTCTTTTTCCCATAATAAGCCTCTTTTGATTTATTTTGATTAATAAATCGATTACTAATCAAATCATTAATCAATTTCTATTTTTATCTTACACTATTTTATTTGGTTGTCCAACTATTAATCAATATTTTGATTAATAAAATGGACTTTTTTACACATTTGAAATGAAATAAAAATAAGCGTATCGTAACTTTGAAAGAGGTGCGAACTATGTACGATTGTATAATCATTGGAGCAGGTATTAGTGGTTGCTCATTAGCGTTTGAGTTAAGTAAATATAGTGGAAAAGTATTATGGCTAGAAAAAAATAATGATGTGGCCGATGAAACAACTAAGGCCAATAGTGCTATTATTCATGCGGGGTATGATCCAGAGCCAGATACTTTAATGGCAAAATATAATATTTGGGGTAATAAAATCATTCCTACTTTATGTAAAGATTTGGATGTTCCATGTAAGAATATTGGTTCTTTGGTTGTTGGATTTAGTGAAGAGGATGATAGGACCATTGAAATGTTATATAAGCGTGGTGTACAAAATGGTGTTGAAAATCAGCGTATTATTAAACAGCCTGAGCTATCTGTTATGGAACCCAATTTAAATCCAGACTGTACAAGCGCTTTATATGCACCAAGTGCATGTATTATCAATCCTTGGCAGTTTGCGATCGCATTAAGTGAAGTGGCAATTCAAAATGGTGTAGAGCTACGTTTGAATGAAGAGGTTACGAGTATAAAAAAAGATGGAGATATCTTTATTGTGAATGATACATACAAAGCTCCATTGGTTGTAAATTGTGCGGGTGTTATGTGTGATCATGTAACTGGACTTATTAAGAAACCAGATTATAAGATTACGCCAAACAAAGGGGAATATTATTTATTAGATAAGTCACAAGGAAACTTGGTTCATCATGTTATTTTCCAATGCCCTACAAAGATTGGTAAGGGTGTATTGGTAGCTCCTACAGTAGATGGAAACTTAATTGTGGGTCCTACAAGTACAAATACAGATGCAAATGATTATTCGACAACGTCTGCAGGATTAAAAATAATTCGTGAAAATGCGTTTAAATCCGTACCGAATATGAAGCTTCAAGAAAATATTCGTACGTTTGCGGGATTGCGTGCAAGAAGTGATACAAAAGATTTTATTATTGGCGAAGATAAAGATGTACATAATTTCTTTTTGATTGCCGGAATGGCAAGTCCAGGCTTAAGTAGTGCGAGCGCAATCGCATTAGACATTGTGAGAATGATGCAGGAAAAAGACTATTTCTTAAATTTAAAAAAGGATTATGTTTCTACAAGAAAAGTAGTTCGTTTTAAAGAAATGTCACATGAACAAAGAAAAGAATATATTGAAAAACATCCTGAGTATGGTCGTATTATTTGTCGTTGTGAAACCATTAGTGAAGGAGAGATCCTTGATGCGATTCGTCGAAGTCCAAAACCAGTTAGTTTAGATGGAATCAAACGTAGATGTAATGCCGGCATGGGAAGATGTCAGTCAGGATTCTGTGGACCTAGAGTCCAGGAAATTCTAGCTAATGAGTTGGGTGTTAGTCAGTTAGATATTGTTTTGGATAAGAACGGTTCTTATATTTTGTGTGGAAGAACAAAGGAGAATGGCGATGAATAATAAGTATGATGTAGTAGTCATCGGTGGTGGTCCTGCTGGTCTTGCCAGTGCAATCGCCGCAAGACAAAATGGTGCCAAGTCCGTTTTGATTATTGAGCGTGATAAGGAACTTGGTGGGATTTTAAATCAGTGTATTCATAACGGTTTTGGCTTACACCACTTTAAAGAGGAATTAACAGGTCCTGAATATGCAGGAAAGTATATTGAGGAAGTTGATAAAACAGATATTGATATCTTATTGGATACAATGGTAATTGAGATTACGCCAGATAAAATGGTGTATTGTTCAAGTAGTATTCATGGATATTTAATGATACAGGCTAAATCTATTATTTTAAATATGGGTTGTCGTGAAAGAACACGTGGTGCAATTGCGATTCCAGGCACAAGAGCTTCTGGTGTGTTTACGGCTGGTGCAGCTCAGCGATATGTGAATATTGAAGGTTATATGCCAGGTAAAAGAGTTGTGATCTTGGGTAGTGGTGATATTGGTTTGATTATGGCGCGAAGAATGACTTTGGAAGGTGCAAAAGTTTTAGCTGTTGTTGAGGTTATGCCGTACTCAAATGGTTTGAATCGTAATATTGTTCAGTGTCTACATGATTATGATATTCCATTGTATTTAAGTCATACAATTACGGATATTGTGGGTAAGTCTAGAGTGGAAAAGGTTGTTGTTTCTAAGGTGGATGAAAATAGAAATCCAATTGAAGGAACAGAAATGGAATTTGATTGTGACTGCGTTTTATTGTCAGTTGGATTGATTCCAGAAAATGAATTGTCGAATGAATTAGGCATTGAAATGGATCCAAGAACACATGGCCCTATTGTTTATGAAAATATGGAGACTTCTATGGAAGGGGTATTCGCATCAGGTAATGTTGTGCATGTGCATGATTTAGTGGATTTTGTAAGTTTGGAAAGTGAAAAGGCTGGAATGGGTGCTGGTCGATATGTTTCAAATGGCGAAGTATCTAAGGATCGTGTCGTAAGGACGATAAATGGAGATAATATTTCGTATGTAGTTCCTCAATATATTCGTAAGGATAATGTAGAAAAGAGTGTTGAACTTTCTTTCCGTGTAAGAAGACCAACGCAACAGGTAAATATTGTCGTGAAGGATGGGGATACAGTCATTGCGAAATTTAAAAAGGAACATGTGATTCCAAGTGAAATGGAGAAGGTATCAATTCCTAAAATATTGCTTGAAAAGGCAGATAAAGAATTGGTTGTATCTATTGAGGAGGATGCGTAATGAGAGAGTTAATTTGTATAACATGTCCCAAGGGTTGTCATTTAAAAGTTGATGAAGAAAATGATTATAAAGTAACTGGAAATGGTTGTCCTAGAGGTGCAATCTATGGAAAGAAAGAGTGTACGCATCCAACTTGTGTTGTGACAAGTACTGTGAAAATTGTGGGTGCTGAGATTGAAAGATTGAGCGTGAAAACCAATGGGGATATTCCAAAGGAAAAGATTTTTGATGTGATGAAGGAATTGAATCGTGTGGTTGTGAAGGCACCTGTGCATCGTGAAGATGTAATTGTTTCTAACATTTGTGGTACGGGTGTTGATTTAGTTGCGACGAAAGACTTATAATATGGCTGTTAAAAAAGGGGAGCTTTTAGGCTGAGAGTAGGTTTGTCCTAGACCCTGTAACCTGATTTGGATAATGCCAACGTAGGGAATATATCTTTTTGATAGTGAGCTGCAGATTGGGTTTCTGTAGCTTTTTTTCTTGGTGGAGAAAATATGAATTATTCTATTTTTGATGTGGATGGAACAATACTGGATTCAATGGAAGTATGGAATACTTTGGCAAGTCAATATGTTCAAAGTTTGGGGATGGTTCCCGAAAAAAATCTTGATGAAATTGTTTCAGATATGAGTTTAGAACAGAGCGCAACATACTTGAAGAATCATTATAAAATCAATAAACAAGAAGAACGAATCATTTCTGAGGTATTGAATTTTATATCAGATTTTTATGAGTATGAAGTGAACCTTATGCCTGGGTTTAAAGAGTTTATTTCACATTATGATTCGATTAATGTGATTGGTACAAGTTGTGATGAAGAGCTTGTAAAAATTGCGCTGAATAGACTGGCTGTATTGAATTATTTTGAAGATATTATAACTTGTTCAAAGGTGAATAAGTCAAAGAATGATCCGGATTTTTATTTAGCTTGTGCACAAGTTTTAAAACAAAGACCAGAAGATATAGTGGTGTTTGAGGATGCAGATTATTGTATAGATGTGGCGAGAAAAGTCGGATTTAAAGTGATTAAAATAAAAGATTGGAGAGATTTAAATGAAAAGTGCATTAACGATTGCGGGAAGTGATTCGAGTGGAGGAGCAGGCATTTAGGCAGATATCAAAACCATGTGTGCTAACCATGTGTTCGCAACAAGTGCAATCACGGCATTAACAGCGCAAAACACATTGGGAGTAACGGGTATTATGGATGTAACACCTGAATTTTTAGGTGAATAACTAGATGCAGTATTTACAGATATTTATCCGGATGCGGAAAAGATTGGAATGGTATCAAGTTCTGGTTTGATTGAAATGATCGCAAAGAAACTTAAGGAATATAAGGCAGAAAATATTGTCGTTGATCCTGTGATGGTTGCGACAAGTGGTGCTAGATTGAATAGTGAGGATGCGATTGAAACATTGAAAAAAGAATTGTTGCCTTTAGCTACTTTGATTACTCCAAATATTCTGGAAGCAGAAGTGCTTTCTGAAATGGAAATTACGGATGAGGCTAGTATGGTTGAAGCGGCTAAAAAAATCAGTGAAAATTTTGGGTGTGCTACTTTAGTTAAGGGTGGTCATCAAATCAATGATGCGAATGATTTATTGTATAGAAACAATTCATATGCTTGGTTTAAAGGGAAACGTAACAATAATTCAAATACACATGGGACGGGCTGTACTTTGTCGAGCGCAATAGCATCAAATCTTGCGAAGGGATATGATTTGGATACTTCGGTAAAACGAACAAAAGAATATATTTCTGGGGCATTAGGAGCAATGCTTGATTTGGGCAAAGGCTCAGGTCCTATGGATCATTCGTTTGCGATAGACAATGAATATACAACAGAATATGAAGGATAATAAGAAAACCATTCTAGTGTTGGCGTCTAGAATGGTTTCTTTTTGTTTAGTATTATTTTTAGGAGAGAGATATGAATATTGGTTTATTTCTATATTCATTGCCTTATCTTTAAGGCACTTATAGAATAACATTCCATGTTGTCATAATTTTAGTATAACTTTGG
>NZ_DBMEXE010000035.1:0-10573 GCF_056804935.1 Holdemanella sp.
CATTACCTCACTTACAGGTAAATTGTACAAGCCTATTTGACATTAATGATGTCTATATCCCATTTTATTAAATGTGACTATAACCAAAAAAGCCTGGCATTTATATTGCCAAGCCTATATTTATTGACCCATCTTGTTCATTGCCAAGATTTCATTTTCAAGCGCTTCTTTATAAGAATCTAACTGTTTCGTTCTAGCGCTTTCATACACTTTGATTTCTTCACTTACATCATCTCCATCTTCTTTATTTAATAAAGATGTTGTAGCGTTTTTTGTGTTTGCGAAATAGTAGCCTTTATCATTGCCCCACCACTTATTGTTTTCAACTGCCTTATCTGCATGCGCATCAATTTTAGCAGCCGCATTTGGTGAGAATAAGTAATAATTGTATTCACACAAACCATTTAATTGGTATGCCACATCTAGAGCATCACTTACTTTGTCTTTCTTTAAATCTTGAATGATTTCATCCATATATTCAATGTTGTTTTGATATCCCACGTGCTTCATCACAACATCACTCGAGAATACAATTCCGACAAAGTTATCCTGTACATATTTAAATAAGTCTAATACTTTCTTATTGTAGGCTTTTCCTTCTTTTTGAATTGAAGTAACATCCGATTTAGAACTTACCGCCTTTATATAACGATCATTAATATCTTGACCCTCGGCATTTAATGACTCTACTTCTTTTTTAAATACAGCTAAAGCCTTGTCCCAATCCTTTTTAGAAACACCAGCTTCCAAAGCTAAATCTTCATTAAAGCTTTCCTTTAAATCATCAATGGTAGCCTGCATATTTAAAGACATAGCTGGAAGCTGATCGATGGCGATAGCCATACTTCCAAATACCGCAATATTAGCCTTCATCACCTTTTCACTATACGTATCCGTATTATCGGATTCTGTATGATAATGAAGTTGTGTCCAAGTATATTCACCATCGTCCTTTGTTTCTCCAGAACAAGTATCCGTTGTATTTAAGAAATAAGGAACTCCCGCATTACGATAAGAAACACCATCTTCCATTGTCGTTGTATCATACGTCTTTGTAGAAATACCATTCTTATATTCTTTTACAGCACCATTCAATGCACCTGAATCCACTAAGCTTTTTACTAAAGACGCATATTCAGGAACACAAGTCACCATGAATGTATCTGAACCATCATCATAGGCATCCAATTCAAAGTTAAATAAAGCTAAAGTTTTATTAGCCCACTCAGGATGTACATTGTTGATCAATTCATAAGCACCTCTTGTCCAATCAAATTCAGTGCCTGTTGCGCCCCATTCTTCAGCACCATGTGCAACAACCACAATATCATTTTCAGGCACATAGCCACTATCGATCATTGTCTTAGCCATTGACATTATGGTTCCAATAGCACTACAGTCATCTTGAAAACCAGTAAAATACATATCATAATGTCCGGCAAAAATAATTTGTTGATCATGTGACTTACCAGGAATATAGCCAACCACATCATAACTTGTACCATTGCCTTCTTCCATTACACTATCTACTTTTAAAGTAGCCATATCATGGCCTTGTTTTAAAGCCTTTTTAATTTGTTTGTACTCACTCATTGTGATGATTGTCGTAGGCATAATATCTTCTGCACAAACATCCTGAATTTGATGATCATCATCACTAAATCTTCCATATCCATCCAAATCGTATGTGACTAATGCTTTTGCGCCATGCTCATACGCCTCATAAATATATCCACCAATCCAAGATTCATTAAATTGATCCACACCAACTAACGCAATCTTACCTTCAACGTCCTTGTCTTCATAGTCTTTCGCAAAACCAGTACCACAATCTACGATTTGTGCTGTAATCCCATTTTCATCTGTGCCATTCACCATATACGATACGGGCATCAAATCAATATCTGTTCCTTCAATCGTAAGTGAAGCATCATTATACTGCCACTTATCCACATTGACAGGTATCTTTTCTACATTCTTTAAACCAATGGCCTTCATTTCCTTAGCCAAATAATTGGCTGTTCTATGTTCTGCATCGGAACCACTCGTTCTAAATCCAAGTGAATTATCATGTAATGAAGTATCTGTAGACAATGTTTTTGTGAAGTCATACGCATAGTCCATATCAATTTCATTCACGTAGGCATCAATCGAATCTTGATAGATGGCCTCATCTTTTGTCGAACCACAACCCACTAGGCTCAACACCAATACTGCACTAAGGCTTGCTTGTAAAATCTTTTTCATATTCCTCTTCTCCTTTACCCACACAAAAAAAGATAGGCGCACAATATACACCTATCTTCGTCCATCATCTATCTGCATACTTTTCGTAACAGAAATTCCAGCTTATTGACCATTTCATAAGGTATATTGTACTTTATAAAACTGAGCTTTTAACTCAATCAATAAGGGTAAACACCCTTCCGTATTCCCTAAATACGGTTCTTGCTTCTTCAACAAGTCTTCGGCATTTGACCCGGCCGTCCGTGTAGCCTTAGCCTATATCTAGGCGGTCAATTTCTGTACGATTAGTACGCAAAAAAATATACAGGAAAATGCTATTTTTTGTCAACTAAAATTTTTAAAAATATGTAACCCATCCACTTTTGTCTCTAGCTTTTTAAAGTAATAGGCAAGAATTAAAGTGACTAGAATACACACGACTAAATAGATCCAGTCATTTAAATATCGATCAAACAAGTTCATTGAAATTCTTTGAAGTATATAGATTTCAAATACATATTGACCTAGGAAATGGAACAAACCATTTTTAATTTCTTTATATGCACATACATCCACAATCAAGAAACAAAACGCAATCGAAATTATTTCATATGCGAGTATTGGTAAGTGAAGACAATATAAACTAAAAGCTAAAACCACCAAGAAAATAAAGAATACTGGTTTTTGAATAATGGAACAAACCCGATCTTTATATTTAGATAGAATCATACCTGCTGGAAAACAAAGAATGATATTGTACCACCAAGCCTGATCCTTTATTACATCCATCAAAATTATATATAGAATGGTAAATACTACACATGAAGTCATACTATGTTTCTTACATTGTTTAAACGAAATATATACAATACTATACATAGCTAATATCGCAAATACATACCAATTACTATTTCCAATGGAACTTAATGCCGTAAATGAGAATATAATACGAACAAAGGAATACTCTTTCCTTAATAAGAATGATAAAAACAAGTAAATACATAATGCCATACAAAAGTGAATATAAAACTTCAATATTCTTTTTCTTGGCATGCTGTCAATATACACAATACCTCTTCTTTTAATTTGTTCCATAATGCCATATCCCGAATAGAACAAGAATGGTGCAACCATGAGTTGTCCAATTGCCAATAATACCCCATTCCATGGCATCGTTTCATATTGTCCAAAATGGGATAGAAACACAAACAACACAAAAATTCCATTGATACAAGTTGTTTGTTCCTTATTTAATGCCCTATTAAAATTCATTTCATACCCTCTACAATAAGGTATTATATCACCATCTTATCTCCTTCAATGGAATATTTATTTTTGTATTTTATCCTTAACCTTGCAGAAAAAAAGAAGCATTAGTAACTCAATTCACCAATGCTTCTGTCGATATATTTTGCGGTGGTCGTCTTCGGACAACCCCTTGAAAGAGCCTGATGCGTTGAGCTCTTTTTTCTTTTGGCTTTTCTACTGTTTCTCCAGATTAAAACGGCATGAAAAAGGATCCTGATCATCGCCAAGATACTTCTTCATGCATTGATATTTACTTGATAAAGTAGGCACTCAACTTTCCGCTTCCCTTTTGTTCAAGTTTATCAACCTCGCAAAGTTCTTTAAGCAATCGGAATGCCTTTGTTGTTCCTGCACCAATCAAATCTTCGACTTCTTTTCTTGTTATGCTACCATTTTCTCGCGCATACTGAATAATGAGATTCTTCTGCTCATCGAGTGTTATATCGTTATTCGCATACTCTATTTTTTGTACCTCAGCTTCTTGCTCTTCATTTCGATTCGGAAGTGTAACCCGAAAAACACCCTTTGCGGTTTCAAACTCTGGCTGGAATGGACATGCTTTATAGGCACGCTCAATTTTTCCGATTCCAGTACCATAACTCTCAATCAATCTCATGCGGTAGAAAACAGCTGCAAGGTTCGGATTTCTCGATTGTGAAACACCAAGAAAAATTGATTTCAGCTCCAAACCTGATACAAGTCCTCCTAGAGAAACAAATTCGATTCTGTCCTCATAGACATTGACCAAATTGCTTCCACTAAAAGAGTAATCACGATGAACGATGCTATTCAGTAAAGCCTCTCTTACTGCTTCCTCCGGGTAATCCCTTCTATCAGTTCGATCCAGCCCTGAAAATGTTGCTTTCGTTTTATTGACTAAATCAATAAACTGGTAAACATCTTCAAGCTGCTTTAATATAGAGCCCTTAAATTCCTTTCTGTCTCGGAACAATTCCTTATCTGTTCCTTGAAATAACGCAACTTTCGTTGTTGTTTCACACTGGTCTGATAAAAGCAATGCAAGATTTGTATATAAGCCATCTTCACCAATTAGCTTGAGAGTTTGCATTTGCGATGGTCCAATTTCGATAGACCTTTTCTGCATCTCTGTTTGGAGAGTATGAAACGTCAATTCCTGATTCATACTTCGGCACAGCTCAAAAGATCTGCCACTGTTTTGAAGAATCATCTCCCGGATTCCCTCTTCAGTCATTGGCTGTGTAGAACTTCCTTTTCTTACATACACTCCACCAGGCTTCAGGCCTTTTTCACGGAGATAGTACGGTCGATTTGTTCCTGTTGTTACATCTATTTCGATAATTTGCTTTTCTTCTAATTCTACCGAGTTGACTCTAACAAACGGCATTATGTCTGGTGCCAGCGAATCCTTCAAAGAATTCACGATTTGTAGCATCACACCATCCGGATCACCAATACCCAGAACTGCTCCATCTTTTCGTACTCCAACATAAACTGTGCCGCCCTCTGCATTCGCAAATCCCATCACCTCTTTTCGGATGTCAGGGACATACTCTTGCTTAAATTCAATATTCTGGTTCTCAAATTCTAACATCTTCTAATTCATCCTTTCTAATTCCTTTCTTTCTTCTTTCTTTCTTTCTTATTGTATAAAAGAAAGAAAGGAAAATCAAGAAGTGTAGAAACAACCTTAACATTGCAGAATTTGTATAACTAAAAAGCAAGAACAATATAAGAAATCTTTAATTTCATACCCTGAACAAACCAAAGTGGACATTTCTGCCCACTATTCATTACGACCCATATAATTTGCGAGTGCACCAAGTAAGTTAGCATCTTGACGATATGTACAACACCTTAAAAGTATCTGTCATTGGATATGATTTTTTCTCAATAATTTTCCCCCTCACGACTAAGAAGTCCACTCTTCATCGAACTTCCACCAATGTCAAAGCACAAATAATATTTCATAATTTCCTACATTAAGCCAACATCTGCATAGTCTATCTATATAATTAGATGAAAACCCTTTACGCATATCAACCTAATTCATTTCCTAAGCGGATTCACTATTTTCTGTGAACATATGGTACGTCGTTAAGGTACCATTTCTGATATACTAACCCGGTTGGATGAGAAATAATTTACGCCAATACAAACAAATGGTATTACGCCAACACCCATTTGAGTTCCGCTCATCTAACATCGATTAGAGAACTAGACTTCTCCGTAATATATGCATAATATCTAGTTCTCTCCTCTAAAATTTGTTGTCCAACGGTTTAGATTCGTGCTAGAATAATATTGTCTAGAGAGTCATTCTAACACATTTGATATCTAACCATTCTTATACTTTCCTGACTCTCTAAATGTGGACCAGTTGTTGCTGGTCTTTTTTTGCATTGAAAAAGGCTCAAATCCTTTCGATTTGAACCCACTTTATTATTCAATTGGACAATCACAAACAATAGAAGCAGTATCCACTTCGATTTCTGTTGTCACAAATGGCAATTGCGTTTGGTCCACATCCATTCCATACAAGATCAATGATAATGTATGTCCTTTAGGAATTGTATAGTCGTTGCTGACAAAGTCAAATGAATATGTATACCAAGTATCTGGATCAATGGCTTCCTTTGAATAATTATTCAAACGATTTTGTGCATTCATCCAACCTCGTGTAATCACAAAATAATCGGATGGTTTTTCTTCCATTTTAAAGACAAAAGAATGATTTTCATCCCCATCCAAATTCGATGTCAAACGAACTTGTTTTCCCTTTTCCACAAGCATTGCACTCAAAATGGCCGTAGGCTGTTGGATTCGAGCCCTAAAAGAAACTTTGGCTCTTCCCGCAAAACGCGTATCTTCCTTCATTGTTTCTAAATCAAAAGAAAGCGAATGCGCATTTTGAGTTAAAACCAACTCATCCAGCCATGCCTTTGTGTTTTTTTGTTTACGATCATAAATCGTTTGCGACAAATCATCCACAATCATTTGATTTCCATTCTCTTGTACACGATAGGACTTATAAGATTTAGGTGGCCAAATCTCTTCTTGCATCCACAATTTTTGATCTAGGTTATTCTCAATATAAATCTTAGACTCATTTTGAATACCTGTATCAATCCCTTTTAAATAATAATCCAACCAACGATCGATCAATCCTAATGTAGGACTATCCTCAAGATGATACGTATAAATATGTTGTCCTTGATGCAACAACATCATACGATCTTTACCAAGTTCTTGAAGCTTTTCATACAAACGAATACCTTGGTCTGGTTTTACATTCCAATCATTTAAGCCTTGAAGAACGAATACCGAAGCTTGGATGCGATCGGCATGCTGCAAATAATTACGCTCATCCCAAAAGCGATTGTAGTTTCCCGATTGTCTGTCTTCACCTTCTTGAAGAGTCTTTTGATTCTTTTCAAACAAAGGTTTGATCGACGCAAAATCATTTGAATCTAAAGCACGTGAAAAACAATACTTTGCCAAAATATCCAAGTCATCCCCTTGCCAATCCATGGCTGGTAAAGTTAAACCATTATGACGATAATATTCATACCAGTTGGAAATACCCGCTTCAGGAAGAATTGTCTTTAAGCCTTCTACACCTGTTGTGGCTACCCCAATACACATTGTACCCAAATAAGAACGTGCAGACATCGCAACAGAACCTGTACACCAAGATGCCAAAACTTGTACCGTTCTTGTCTTATCTCTAAAAGCTCGAGCTCTTCCGTTTAACCAATCAATGACCGATTTAAACGCAAGAATCTCCTCTTCACTTCCCGTCATTGTTAATCCGTCGCTTCCCCTTGTACCAAGTCCACCACTAAACACACCAGCATAGCCACGTTCTAGTAAATGAGCATATAAATCTGAAATGCATTCATAAGCGCTTGGATCTGGTTCTGGATACGGACTGCTTTCTACAATTTGTTCAGCTTCTTTTTTAGGACAAACTACAGGATCTTTTGGATGAAACGTGATATCCTCACGCTGAATATTCTGACTTGGATATGTCTGTATATTTGTATTTACATCATACAAATCATACCAATCCTCATTACAGTGCAACATATATGGATTGGCCACAAAAACAGCCGGAACTTTTTCATCTAGCTTTGGACGCTTAATATAAACCGCAATCAAATCATATTGTCCATCCTGGTCTGTATCCACTGTAGTTTCCACAAAAACTCTTTCAAATAATGCTTCCATATTAATTTACTTTCGGATGTTTCTTTAAATACGATTTCCAAACCAACACAAACACAGCTCCTAAAACTAACATCGCAACTAAGAAGCCAAAGAATAAACGATATCCACCAACACCTGGATTTTGATCAATCATCATACCCGCTAAAACAGATACAAAAATTTCTGGCAAATACCCAATTGTAGAAATAATTCCAGCAGCCGTTCCAGAATACTTTTCTGGTACAGCACCCTCATCCATCATAGCCCATGTTTGTGCATAGTTTACATTATAGAAAATATAGATTAAGACAAACAAAACTGTAAAGAGCACGATAGAACCTGCATTTGTTGGCAACAATAAAATTCCCAAAGTACCCAAAGCCATTACCACAAATGAAATCAATAGAGCATTTCCTGTACCAAACTTATCGGAGAAGAAGCCTCCGCCAACATTTCCAAATAAAGAAAACCATCGTTTCATAGCTGCAAGTGTAGCTCCAAAAGTAACTGTGGCTCCTAAAATAGATGTGGCATATGGTGTAAAGTAATACAAAGACAAAGTAAATACATAGTTACAGAATGTCACAAAACTGATGATCCAGATGGCTGGCATTTTTAATACTTCCCCAATGCCTTTAAAAGAAATACGTTCACTCGCTTCCATATGTCCATCTTTTACTTTAAAGAAACAGAAGATGCCCATCGCAATTGTCAAAACGGAATAATAAACAATGACTGTTTTCATACCTGCCACTTCGTCATTGATTTGACCAATGCCAATACGGAAAGCTACAACAGCACCCATAGCCATCAAAGCAGCACCAACGCCACGACCACCTTCAAAGAATCCATAGGCTTTTCCTTGATCATCCGAATCCGATAGAATACGAACAGCTTTTACACAGGCTGGCCAAAACGCAAATAAACTTGAAATGCCCCAGAATGCATAAAGTGCTAGCAACTGATAGTAGTTCAATGGTAATAAGTGTACAAAACCACCCAATCCTGTTCCAATTAAAGAAACCGTTAAGATCATTCTTGTAGAAAAGCGGTCTGCCACGATACCTCCAAATAAATAGGAAATCATACCAAAAATTCCTAAAATACTTCCAAACACACCCATTTGTGTATTCGTCAAATGATACGTAGCCAAATATGCATCATAGTAATCAAAGCGAAAATATGGCAAGCCATAAATAATCGCCCCTCCAAATGCGACGATAATAATAGCCCAGAAGTTCTTTGCCGTCTTATCGCCAAAACCTAGTTTTTTAAATAATTTGTTCATCTTTTTTCTCCCTTACTTAAAACTATTTCACTTTCTTTATGATTAAAGGTATGAAGTCCATGATAAAGAACCATACCTGCAATCGCATATAATATAGCGGCTATAAAATAAGCCTGCTGATACCCAGATTGGTGGACAAATAAAATCTTTCCTGTAAAATGACCACTCAATATACTCACAATACCCGCCGTAAAATTCACTACGGAGGTATAAACAGGCCGCAAATCTTTAGGAATCACATCCATCGATAGAGCACTATCCACAGGACTTGATAAATTCGCAAGGCCCGCACGTATAAATAGTGATACACCAACAACAGGTACAACATATTTACCAAAATAATTTCCATTTCCAATCATCAACATAAAAGGAATGGAGGCCATGACCGTTAAGAAGATCGTTCCCACTTTACCAAATTTTTTTGTGCACTTCGGCGTAAAAAACATAAATAAGACAATCGCCACATAGGAAATGGATACCATTAAAGAACTGGTTGCCTTATCAATATGTAAATTTCGATTTAGATATACAGTATAGTACGATGTAAATAGGCCCATTGCAAAAGAAATCAAAGCCCAATACAATAAATAAGCCCGGGAATATCGATTTAATAAAAGTTGTCTTGCACCATTCATTTTTTCCTTTAAAGAAAGCCTTGGAGTAAGCTCCATTTGATAATCCGATTTCTTTTCCGATATACATAAAATGGGAATCAAGGAAATTAACGCAATACAACCCACCACGAATAGAACCATTCGATTCGCATCCATATAAGATTGATATAAACCAGATGAAAGATGCGTCATATAGCGCGTTGCCTCTTGGGCTTGCGCATATGAAATGTTGGCCACACAACTAAACGCCTTTACCACAAAGGCTCCACCAAGATACGTTGCCAAGAAATATCCAATATACCCCATATAGTAAGTTCTTGTATACCAATGTATTTCTTGATCTTTAAACGCTTCTGTATAACAAGCAATAAAAGGACTCAGCATAATAAAGTGCAGCTGCACACCCGTTAATGCCAATAGGGTTGCGATATATAAAGCCCAAGTAAAATCCATACAGACGGCGCCAAAAAAGGCACATGCCGTTGAAAGTGAACAAAAAAGTAATAGCTTTTTATAGCCAATCTTTGGCACTAGCAACAATAAAGCTGCACTTATAAATGTGGCATATCCATAAAAGGCCCAGAAGGATGTTGCGATAGAAGTTTGTGCTTCTTGCAGATAATTCACAAACGTATCGTACAAAACTCCACTCGCCAAATTATTAATGACATAACTAATTATAAAATAAACAATATTCCGTTTATCTCTTCGTTCTTCCATTTCTTCAACTCCTAAAAACTGTTTAAAATTATACGATTATACAAGAAAAAACTTTTTCTGCGAAAAAGTCACACGTCTAAATGACGTGCCCGGTTCGTTTCCAGTCGTCCGGTAACATTTCAATATCTACTCCATCTTTCTGAATCATTCGGTATCCCGATCCATTCAGTCTTTATCGATGGAGTTTTTATTGTATGCTTTTATTTATAAATACTTCAGAATTTCATCC
>NZ_DBMEXE010000036.1:0-10557 GCF_056804935.1 Holdemanella sp.
TTCCAACATTAATGGTATATCCATTATATATGAGTTCATTGTACACAATATTTTCTAACAATTGTCCCTCATCGGGATACGCAAAATTTAATCGTGCATTTCTTAAACCTGTATCCACAAAATAGTATTTTCTTAAAGCACCAATTTCTTTCTTTCCACGAATGTCATAGCGATTCGCTTCTTGGAGAATGAAGGCATCCTTAAAATATTGAATATATTTTTCAATTGTTTGTGCATCAATGTTTTCATGTTTAACACTTTTAAATGTATTTGATAATTTTTTAGAATTCAATAATTCACCAGTCAAGTCACTTAGAATGGTACAGAGTTCATCTAAGGTTTCTGTCTTTTTTAAGTTATGATGTTCAATAATATCTTTGAAATAGGTTGTTTCAAATAATCCTTTTAAATATTGTTTCTTTGAATTTTCATCTGATAATACTGCAAGTGGCATGCCACCATACTGCATATATTCATATAAGGCATCTGTTTTAGAATCTTGTCTATAACTGAAAAACTCTTCAAAAGATAATGGATGCATATGGATTTGGCTAGCCTTGTCTCTAAATTCTGTCACAATGTCGGTTGACAACATTTTTGAATTGGATCCAGTAATGTAAAGGTCTATGTTTTTTTCATGAGAAAGTCCTAATATAACATCAACAAAAGAGATGGTTTCTGTATCTTTCGCTTTGGCTAATTTGATTTTTCCACCTGTTAATGCAGGATTAACAATTGTAAAAACACGTTGAATCTCATCTAAAATGACGTAACAGTCACTCTTATCTTTAGTGATAGAACGTACATACTTTCCTAGCTCAATGGGATTTCTTAAATGGGCATTCTTATCATCATCAAGTTCAATAAGAATTATATTTTCTTCAGGTACATTATTTTCTATAAGATAATCGGTGAATATTTCATGCAACAAATAGGATTTACCAGTTCTTCTTGGTCCAGTTATGACTTTTGGAAACCCGTTGTTCTTTAATGCGATAAGTTGATTTAAGTATTTAGTTCTTTTTATCATTTTGATCACCTTTTTTGTAGAATTCTACACTTTTTCTGATTACATTTTAAAATGATTTAAAGAATAATTCAATTTATAATCATTTTTTTTGTAGAATTCTACATTTTTTCTGACTATAAATTAATGATACACAGATAAAAAGTGGCCTGTATCCTTTACCTTAGGATTTTTGACCACTTTATTTTATCTACAATCATTTTTTCTGTAGAATTCTACATATTTTAGGATTTATGAAAACTTAAAATGGATTTGAAGAGATCCCCATCTGTTTCAATCATAAATGTACCATTTTGTACTTCTGTAAAACTCTTTACGATCGCAAGACCTAGACCGCTGCCAGCTTCATGCCTTGATTTATCGCCACGCACAAAACGTTCGGTAATATCACTATCAAAATCAAGCGGTTCTTTCGAAGTGTTTTTCATTATAATCACAACTGAATTACCAGTGTCTTTTACATCCAAGAATACACGTGTGTTTTCAAGAGCATACTTAGAAATATTGGTAAATAAGTTTTCAAAAATACGATACGTCTTATTTCCATCCAAACATACATGAATTTCTTTTTCTGGAAGATTTGTCACAAGCTGAAGATTTTTAGCTTGTAGAAGCTCTTCATTTTCTGCACATACCTGCTCCATGAATTCAATGATGTTGATATCTGAATATTCTAAATCAATATTACCACTATTGGCTTTGGATACTTCAAACAAATCTGTGATTAGAATGCTTAGACGATCGGTGTATTGATTCAATCGTTCTAAATAACTCTTTTTATCTTCTTCACTAATACTAGGATCATTTAATAACTCTACATAATTTTTAATACCCGTTAATGGTGTTTTTAAATCATGTGATACATTTGAAATTAATTCTGTCTTGAGATTCTGTGATTGTACTTGTTCTTTTACAGCTTGTTCAAAACCATCCTTAATTTGATAGATATTATTGTTTAAAGATTGGAATAAACCAGAATCTGCAGGCTTAATATTCTCAAAATTACCACTCGATAGATCTTCAGTCATATGTAATATGTCTTGGTATTGACTTTGCACATTTTTGATTTTCTTATAGCCCACAACACTAATGCCAATTAATGATATAACGACGATAAAGAAAGAGAAGAATGGAATGTTAAGCAATGATATAAACGCAAGAATCAAAATCAGACATATTGAGAAAATAATATACTTTTTAAGGATTTCATCCGATAAATCGGTTGAAATGATTTGTTCCACTTTATTTGAGAAATAAAGAATGAATTTTCCAATCCATGTTTTATGAAAGAACCAGTCTTTAACCGATGCTGTAAATTGACATTTTAACCAATATACGGATAAACCAATAAAGAATAAGGTGATAGACCACGCAAGAATATTCACTCCATATACGATAGGCTGACTCAATTCAATGTGATAACGATTTAGAATGTGTAAGAATGTACCTTCAATCGAATAGGTAGTTAATATGCATGTACCACTAGCTAGTAGGGCATCAATTGTTAGAAACAAGATAAATGCAGGTTCAAATAACCAGTTATTCACATGTCTAAAGATATAGGCTTCCTTTTCATACGCATATTTATTAAGGAAGACATATAGAGCGATAATGGCACTACAAATCAAGAAGGCTGTCATAAAGAAATAGGCGTATTGATCGGCATCTAAATCTAAGAAGTCAATTAGACTTGTATTATCATAATTTAAAACAGCTGGAATATAGAATGTTAATACGACATCACTTGGCATATGAAGTGTATAGCCTGGAAATGGCTTTCCATCACAATAATATGTGCCACCATAGTATTCATAATACTTTTCACTGTTATAGTTAATAAGATTCACAATATTATCCGTTACATTTAAAGTATTCGAATCCAAAGTGTCATAATATCTTGTATCTTTTTTCTTTACATTCACATTAAATTGTTTTGAAGTGATTTTATTGTTTACATCACACGTATAAAAGAAGTTTGGATCATTCTCAAAAATGTTTTTTGCGCTAGATAAAGATGAGTCTAACCCTTTTTTTATATCCTTTTGAATATCTTCCGGTGTATCTTTCTCAAAAGTAATATATTCATACTTTGGATCTTGTTCCAATTTTTTAGCAAGAATAAAAGCTGTAAGATTCTGCTCTAAAGTTTCAGGAAGCTTCGTTGGAGTAGCGGTAGAAACATTTGGATAAAAACTTGTCACTATACAAGAACTAATGATGCATAAAGCACATAGTATTGTTAAAAAAATATTTTTCTTTTTCATTGTATATTCTCCATTTTATAGCCCTGCCCCCATACAACCTTAATATAAATAGGTTTTTTAGGGTTGGCCTCGATTTTTTCACGTAATTTACGAATATGAACCATAATCGTTTCCGTGTTGATAGCTTCTTCCTTCCATACCAATTCATAGATTTGTTGGCTAGAAAAGACTTGTCCAGGGTGTGAAATCAATAGTTTTAAAATATCAAACTCTTTTGGCGTTAATTTAATATCCCTTGAATTTAACGTCACTCTTTTTGTCGTATTATTTAACACAAGATCACCAATCATATACTCATCTTCGTTCTTTGTCTCATTTTTTAGATTTAAGATTTGTTCATATCTTCTTAAATGCGAACGCACTCTTGCGACTAGCTCCATACTTTGAAATGGCTTGGTGATATAGTCATCGGCACCAATATTTAAACCTGTGATTTTATCGATATCTTCACTTTTTGCACTTAAAAATAGAATCGGAAAGTCATGATGTTTTCTTGCTTCCATGACCATAGAAATGCCATCCATAACAGGCATCATAATATCTACGATGGCTAAATGAATATCGTTTGTTTCAATCTTTTCTAAGCCTTCTTTTCCATTTGCGGCAAGAATCACATTGTAGCCTTGATTCTTCATATAAATTCCGATGGCTTCACGAATCCCTTGTTCGTCTTCTACCACTAATATTGTATGTTCCATAAAGTTCTCCTTTTAATTTAATAATGTAAATAAAATCCAATGCATGCACATAATATTCCAATGTATAACATAATTATAACCACCTTTCGATAATTTGAAACAATTGCGTAAGACCATAAGAATAGGCAATCAAAGATAATGGTTTACCCAAAAGAATGATCCAGACAAATTTTTTGAGTGACATATGTGTCAGTCCTGCAAGCATACACAAGAGATCATCAGGTGCACAAGGTAAGAAGATAGCTAACATAAAGAAGGTATCAAATTTATTTTGATCATATGTATACTTCATATATTTGTCGTAATCTTTCTTTTTACATAATTTTAGAATGATTCTATGACCATATTTACGAACAAGTAAAAAGATACATATGGATCCGATACAAATACCTATATAGTTATATATAAATCCATTGACTGCTCCAAAAGCTGTAATACCCAAGGCACTTGATGCACCACCGGGAATAATAGGAATGATCACTTGAATGATTTGTAGAAGAATAAAAAGTAGGGGTGCCAAAATTCCTGCCTTAGATAGTGTAGCTTGTAGAAGCTGTGGATTTGTGAAGTATCCTTGGGAAAAGAAATAAACACAAATAAGAATCATAAGGATCAATCCAAAGTGTGTTATGTTTTGTATGTTTTTATTTGTCATAAATTATCACCATGATTAATATAACGAATAAATATTAAGGTTCTTTAGTGATAAATCTTAAAGTTTTCTAAATAATTGAATTAAAAAGTTGGAAAAGTTGTCAAAAAGGCATAAAAAAGGTTGGAAAAGTGGATAAAATACAAAAATATGGGTTGGAAAAATAGTGTAAATTGTAATAAATGCTTTATATAAAATGAAAACAAAAAACTTGTGTCAATTATACACAAGTCTTATTCATAAGATTTGTATGTACGAATAAGCAATGGAAGTTCAGCCATCAACATACCAATCCATCCAGCTAGATATGAGTATGGTAAAGCCTCGATGCCTAGATGTAAGCTAAATACAAGTGGGGCAGCTACAATAACTCGAACTGTCATATTCACTAGACTTGAAATGAGCGTAATTTTTAAATCGCCAATCCCTCTAAAAAAGCCTTGGATTCCATTGGTGAAGGCAGGAAGAATATACATGATGGAAATTAAATGTAGATAAGTCACTCCATGCATAATAACTTCTTCATCTTGTACAAATAGACACATCAATGGTTTTGCGAAGATAAAACATACTAGAAAGATAAATATACCGTAGATGGATTCTAAAACCATTCCGCAACGAAATCCTTCCTGCATACGATTTTTCTTTCCGGCGCCCTTATTTTGTGCCATTAAAGCGGTCATAGAGTGAGCAATGTTTTGTTCCGGGGTATACGCAAAGTCATCAATTCGATTGACGGCCGTAAAGGCAGCTACAACCGATACACCCATCGTGTTGACAATCATTTGAATACCAAGCTTTCCTAGTTGTACAGTCGCCTGCTGCATTGCACTTGCCCAGCCATACGCAATGGTTCTTTTTAATAATGAAATATCAAAGATAAGCCACTTTTTACCCAGTTGTAGAAGTGGCACTTTTTTTTGTATATATAGAATACAGAATAGGCAACATAAAGCTTCGCTAATCACAGTAGAAATGGCACATCCTTTACTTCCTGCATGTAAAACGACCACAAAGAATAAGTCTCCAAAGATATTTAGAATGGAACTGATAATTAAGAAATATAGGGGTGATTTACTGTCGCCTAAAGCGCGTAGTGTACTCGCAAAAAAGTTGTATAAAAAGGTAAAGACTAAACCGGCAAAGATGATTTGGAGATAGGTAGTAGTCATATTGAAAATGGATGAATCTACCTGCATAAATTTAAGAATTTGTGGTGAAAAGAATATGCAGATCAGTGTTAATACAAGTGAAAATACAAGTCCTGCAAGCATAGTTGTGCTCATTTGACGAGCGAGTTTTTCTTCATCTTTAGCCCCATAATACATGCCAATCAATATGCTTGCGCCCATACAAAGTCCATTTAGAAATAGGATGAATAATGTCGTAATCGGATTACAAATTCCGACTGCGGCCAAAGCTTCTTTTCCAACAAAGTGCCCTACAATAATACTATCGACGGCATTATATGTTAATTGGAATAGATTGCCCAACACTAAGAGAATGGTAAAGTGAACTAACATAGGCATGATTTTACCTTGTGTCATATCTTGTGTCATAATCAAACTTCCTTTTTTTGTCCATATTTTGCGCTTTTTCATCCAAAAATTCAATATTATGTTAGAATAGTCTCATGAAAATTTCAGTAGAACAATTAAAACAATTAAATAAAGAAGAATATATCTTAATTGATATTCGTGATGCCGAAGAAGCTTTTAAAAATCCAATCGAGAACAGTATTGTATTAAGTGGAGAAAGTGCTTTGGAAACAGAATTTGATTCAACTAAGAAGATTATTGTCGTTTGCGCTCAAGGCTATGTCAGTGATATTGTTGCACAAAAATTGCAGGAAAAATATGAAGCGTATAGTGTAGATGGTGGGTATGTTTCGATCGTAATGGATAAGATGAACACAAATGTGTCGGATGATTTTTGCGCACAAGTCGAAAGAAGTATTATTAAAACGTATCGAAGAAAGATTTGGTCAAAATTTACCAAAGCCATCCGTGATTATGAGCTCGTCAAAGAAGGCGATTGTATTGCGGTATGTATTTCGGGTGGAAAAGATTCGATGTTGATGGCAAAATGTTTTCAAGAACTGCATAAACATTCACCGGTTCATTTTGATGTGAAATATATCGTGATGGATCCAGGCTATTCAAAAGAGAATCGCGAGGTTATTGAAAAGAATGCCAAAAAACTAAATATTCCAGTTGAAATCTTTGAGAGTGATATTTTTGACAATGTTTTTAATATTGAAAAGAATCCATGTTATATATGTGCAAGAATGCGAAGAGGTCATTTATATAACTATGCCAAGAATTTAGGGTGTAACAAAATAGCGTTGGGACACCATTATGATGATGTGATTGAAACCATTTTAATGTCTATGCTTTATGGGGGACAAATTCAAACGATGATGCCAAAGTTACATTCAAATAACTTTAAGGGTATGGAAGTCATTCGACCACTATACTTGATTCATGAAGATGATATTAAGGCTTGGGCAAAACACAACAATCTGTATTTCATTCAGTGTGCATGCAAATTCACTCAGGCTTGTGCCAATGAAACATGTTTAACACAATCCAAGTCAAAGCGTTTAGAAATGAAAAACTTAATCAAGGAATTGAAGAAAGTCAATCCGTTTGTAGAACAAAATATTTTTAAGAGTGTAGAAAATGTAAGTCTTAAAACCGTGATTGCCTATAAGGATGATCATGCAAGACATCACTTTTTAGATACATATGATGAAGAGGGAAATGAATAGTTTCTCTCTTTTCATTTTTATTTACAAAAATGTAATAATTTACATTGACTATTTTTCACTACGTTCTATAATGGAATTATTGTGGAGGAAACGAATTATGTATAAAACTGAAAGCTTTAAACCAGATACTTTTAAACCCGCTCGTTTTGAGTCGGATGGAAAAATTACATTGTCAGGAAAAGAAATTCCATATCATACAATTTGTGAAGACAATGTCATCTATGGACCAGATGGAAATCCAGTCGCATCAATTTTCACGTATGCCTATTTTAGAAGCGATGTAGAAGATACAGCTAATCGTCCTGTTGTCTTTGCGTATAATGGAGGTCCTGGATCAAGTTGTATGTATGTTCATGCAGGTTTTTTAGGAACGCGTCGTATGCAGTATGATGAGGTGGATCGTGAAAGTGCTTTTGGACCTTATAAAGTCATTGATAATCCAGATTGTTTGATTGATATTGCGGATATCGTATTGATTGATCCTGTTGGAACCGGATATGGTGTATTGATTGATGAAAGTAAGAAGAAAGATTTCTTTGGCATTGAACAAGATGCAGAAGCCCTATTGACAGTTCTTGAAGCTTGGGTTCGTCGTTATAATCGTGGTTTGTCACCAAAATATTTATGTGGCGAAAGTTATGGATGTACTCGTAGTGCAGTCGCTGCAGGAATTGCTGCCACAATGGGAAGAGAAAGAGGCTATGGTATTGCCTTTGATGGTATTGTGTTTATTGGAAATACGGTTACTGTAGGTAAATACTTTGGTGAAGGCTTACCTGTTGAAACAAGTGTATTGGGTTTCCCAACATATGCAGGGGTAAATTGGTATCATAATCATCCAACCGATCAAAGTGTAGAAGATTTTGTGAAAGAAGCAAAGGCTTTCGCAGATCATGATTATGTACTTGCACTTTATAAAGGAGAAGCCATTTCGGAAGAAGAAAAAGAACATATCTTAGAAAAAGTAAGTTATTATACAGGTGTTTCTAGAGAATACTTGATTCGTCATGGCTTAAAAATTGATGATGATGACTATCGTCAAGAAGTATTAAAGACAAAAGGAAAAGCTGTATCTCGTTATGATGGTCGTGTGACTCGTCCATTATTAGAGCCTGAACAAGATGAAATCAAAAAGGCATTGTGGGATGATGCGACAGCCGATCGTTATGATACATTCTTCTATGCTGCATTTACAGGAGATCTACTTCCAAAATTAAATGTAAAATTAGACCGTAACTTTATTCCAGGAACTGATTATTATATGCATTGGGATAAAGAAGAAAAGAAAGGTACAACCGCAGAAGAATTGCGTTATGCAATGACACGTCGTCCAGGAATGCGAGCATTCTTTGCGAATGGATGGTTTGATCTATGTACTGAATTTGGATATGCATGGCACACAATGGATCATGCAGGACTACCAAAAGATCGTGTATTCTGGAAAGGATACCAAAGTGGACATATGATTTATCTTGGTGAAGATAATGTTCATGAATTATGTTCAGATATTCGTGATTTTATTCTTGGTAAGAATCCTAAATCTCAATTTTAATAATGGCTCACTTCGGTGAGTCTTTTTTTCTTGTGATGATAAATAAAGGAAAAATAGTGAACTTTTAATGGAAGAAGTTGGCTTTTTGAAAGTCACAACGGAATCACCGAAATGTTTTAATGAAACATTTCTCATTTTCGTTAAATATGTGTGTTGAACATTTTTAAAATTCGTGAGTAATTGTGATAAAAGACAAAACCGTTGGATTACTACCCAACGATTTTCTTATAAGGCATTTTTGCATGCATATCTTTTAATCGATTTAATGCGGCAAGTAAAGTTTCATCTTTTTTTGCAAAGTGGAAACGAATATAGCGATTTTCCTTCTCTTTAAAGAAACTAGATCCAGGAACGGCCGCCACACCGACGTTTTTAATGAGATCCACACAGAAATCTAAATCCGAATCATAGCCAAACTCACTGATATCGACCATGACATAATAAGCGCCTTGAGGCTCTGTATGCGGAATGTTCAATTCTTTTAAGCCATTGATGAATAAATCTTTCTTATGTGTATATAGCTTTTGTAGTTCATCATAATAAGCATCACTAAATTCAAGCCCTACTACAGCTGCTTCTTGAAGTGGAGCTGCCGCACCAACGGTTAAAAAGTCATGTACTTTCTTGATTTGTTCGATGATATTTTCTGGGGCAATACAATAGCCTAAACGCCATCCTGTAATAGAATACGTTTTAGATAGGGAGCTACAAGAAATGGTTCTTTCAAACATACCAGGTAAAGAGGCAAAATATGTGTGTTTGTATGGTGCATATACAATGTGTTCATAAACTTCATCCGTAATCACATACGTATCATATTTTACGGCAAGACTAGCGATATATTCCAATTCTTCTTTTGAGAAGACTTTTCCACAAGGATTGCTTGGATTGCACAAAATCAAAGCTTTCGGATTTTGTTTAAACGCATTTTCTAATTCTTCTTTATCAAAGTTGAATACAGGTGGATGTAAAGGAACATAGATTGGATTGGCACCACAAAGGATGGAATCCGCCCCATAGTTTTCATAGAATGGAGAGAAAATAATCACTTTATCGTTTGGATCACAAACACTTATCATGGCTGCCATCATAGCTTCGGTACTTCCACAAGTGACAACGATGTTCTTGTTTGAATCTAAATCTAGATTCATGTATTTCGATTGTTTCTTGGCCAAGGCATCTCTAAAGTTTTGAGCACCCCAAGTAATCGCATATTGGTTATAATCTTCATGAGCAACTTCGCTTAAACGATTTAGAATTTCTTGTGGGGGATCAAAATCAGGAAATCCCTGCGATAGATTGATCGCACCATATTCATTTGCGATTCTTGTCATTCTTCGAATTACAGAATCCGTAAATGTCTTGGTTCTTTTTGATAATTCTTTCATAATCACACTTCCTTTTTTCATTTTTTTTGCATTGTATCATTTTTTTGTGAATTGTAAAATAAAATTGAGGTGATATTCGATGGAAAAATCTAAAGTATACTATACAGATTTTCATACCCGTAAATTAGGTGAGGGTCTACCTACAAAACTGCAATTGTTGGCTAAGAAAGCAGGAATTGCCAATTTGAATCTAGATGGAAAGTTTG
>NZ_DBMEXE010000037.1:0-10431 GCF_056804935.1 Holdemanella sp.
CCAATATTCACATTTTCGAAGATCAATTTAAAACTAGCCATAAATTTCCAGTTATTTTATATAGTTAGCTTTTTACCAAATTATTACATAATCCAACATATATTAAATCAACAATGCTACCATTTTAAACACAAATACTACAACCAATAGAATTCCAATCCACTTAATAAACTTAAATGCGACTTTGATTCCAAAATAAATTAAGGCTATTGAAACCACAAAACCAAGAATGTCTGACATCTTTCAACCTCCAATTTATCAAATATTTTAATTGATTTTTACCTTCCTTTCAATACTTGCCTTTGATATAATCTAAGTTACCAATAAAACAAGGAGTGATACAATGCGAACACCAGACTTAAACTGGATCAAAGACCCACGCGTCTTTCAAGTAAATAGACTACAAGCTTATAGCGACCACATATATACAATTGGAAAGGACAAAAAACCAAGCTCATTCTCACTAAATGGAACATGGAAATTCAACCTTTCAAAAAATTATGATTCATGCTTTAAATTCTTCTATAATACAGAATTTAATGACTCCAACTGGAACGACATCCAAGTACCCGGACACATCCAACTACAAGGATTTGATAACCCACACTATACAGACGTTACCTACCCTTGGGATGGACATGACGTGGTAAAACCAGGACAAATTGATATGGACAAAAACAAAGTCTATCAATATCGTAAAACATTTGATTGTCCACAAGACTTTATAGGAAATAAACTCATTCTATCCTTTGAAGGCGTAGAATCCAATATCTACGTATGGCTAAATGGTAAATTCATCGGATACTCCGAAGATTCCTTTACCCCAAGCCGCTTTGACATCACAAAATACACACAAGAAAAAGATAACGTACTCTGCGTACGCATCTTTCAAAAATGCACAGGCACATGGCTAGAAGACCAAGACATGTGGCGCTTTACCGGTATCTTTAGAGATGTCATGATCTATAAACAACCTAGCCAACACATACAAGACTTAAAAATTGATACAGACATCGATCTAGACACAAACAAAAGTGTTCTTAGTTGTGTTTGTAAAATGAGTAGTAATGAATCCCACACACTACAAGCCAAACTATACGATCCACAAGGAAACATCGTATGGAATGGCAATATGCAAGATTCATTTGAAATCCCTGTAGAAAATACATGCCTATGGAGCAGTGAATTCCCAAATCTGTATCAATTAGAACTCGTTTTATACGATACAAACAACGAAATCATTGAAACCATTCAAGAACAAGTCGGATTTCGAAAATTCACGCTCGAATATGGCATTATGAAACTCAACGGAAAACGAATTGTATTCCACGGCATCAACCGCCATGAATGGGATCCAAAAACAGGAAGATGTTTATCTCAAGAACAAATGGAAGAAGACATTCATATCTTAAAATCACTAAACATCAACGCCATAAGAACATCTCACTATCCAAACAACAGCTATTGGTATAAACTATGCGACCAATACGGAATCTACGTCATTGACGAAATGAATCTAGAAACCCATGGAGCCAGGGATATCCTTCCACAAAACAAAACCGAATGGACAGATTGTTTATTAGATCGAGCTAGAAGCATGTATGAAAGAGACAAAAACCATGCCTGCATCTTAATGTGGTCTCTTGGAAATGAATCAGGAAGCGGATCCAATTTTATGATTCTTCACGACTACTTCAAAGAACAAGATCCATCAAGACTTGTCCACTATGAAGGCATCACACAAGATCGAACATTCGAAAACGCTTCGGACATTGAATCTAGATTGTATACATCTCCAGAAAATGTTAAAGCCTATCTAGAAAGCCATCCAATGAAACCATTTATGCTATGTGAATATATGCACGCCATGGGAAATAGTCTTGGAGGCATGGAAGAATATACCAATCTAGAAGACGAATACGAACAATACCAAGGCGGCTTTGTATGGGACTATGTAGACCAAGCCATCCAAAAAGACGGACAATACTATTATGGACAAGACTTCGACGACTATCCAAACGACTCTAACTTTTGTGGAGACGGCATCCTTTTAACCAATCGAGAAGAAACCGGCAAAAGCCAAGAACTAAAACAACTCTACCGCTATGTCGATATGGAAATCCATTTCGATTCGGTAACCATTAAAAATAAAAACCTATTCTACGACCTAAGTAAAGATACCTTTATTTTTGAATTGAAACAAAACGGACTCGTTATACAATCCGGCATCTTTAAAACAAGTGTAGAACCAGGCACTACAAAAACAATGCCCGTACAATTTAAACAAATCAATACCCCAGGCTATTACACAAAAACCATCTACTACAAAACACCATTAGGCATTCAATCCTTTGACCAACAAGTCTTTGAAGTCAAACAAGACCAACCCAAAGAACAAGCCATGCTCGAAGTAGAAGGCAAAGAAACAATCGGCATTCAATTTATCGATACCGAATACCTATTTGACAAACGCAAAGGTTTAGTATCCATTCAAGTAAATGATGAAGAAATACTCAAACAAGCACCAAAACCCATCTTCTACAGAGCCTTAACTGACAATGATCGCGGTGCCAAACAAACCTATGCCAGCTGGCTAAATGCCAGCCTATTTCAAAATGTAGTCAACTTTAAAATGATACGAAACTCCAAATGCGCACAAATAATCTATACCATTCAACTTGAATCCATTGAAGAAGAATGTAAACTCGTCTATACAGTCTACAACAATCAAAGTATTCAAATCCAGTTGCACCTAGACAAAAACTCACAAAGACAAACGCTACCACTCTTTGGAATCGAATTTGCCCTAAAAGAAGAGTTCAAAAACTTCGCCTACTTTGGAAAAGGCGAAAAAGACACATATATAGATCGAGACCATGCCTTAACCGATTTCTACTTTGAAAACGTAGACACAAACTACATTCCATACTTAAAGCCACAAGAACACGGCAACCACACAGACTGCAAATGGTGCAGCCTATCCAACGACACCATTCAAGTAAACATCAAGTCTGAAAAAATGGAATGCATGGCAAGCAAGTATTCCTTTATGCACCTATATAATGCCAACCACACATTTGAACTTCCACAAACCAATACAACCCATCTAAGAATCACAAAACAACAAATGGGCGTAGGCGGAATCAACAGCTGGGGCGCAAAAGTACAACCACAATACTTAATTGACCAATCTAAAAACCTAGACTTTACATGTACACTCTATATTTCAAAGAAGGATTAACCTCCTTCTTTTTGTTTATACGTTTCGCTGTAATACGTATTGCATATGCACGTATATTTTGATATAATAATTGTGCAAGGAGGACACATATGCCAATGACGTCAAAGGATATGGAGCGACTTATCCTTGCGGATGGATGGGTATTAAAAAGCCAAGTGGGTTCCCACAGGCAATACAAACACCCAACGAAAAAAGGTAAAGTGACTATACCATTTCACACAAAAGATTTGTCAAAGTCAACTGAACAATCCATCCTAAAACAAGCAGGGCTTAAATAACTCTGCTTGAATATTTTAAAAAGGAGGTAAACAACATGTTGTCAATTTATCCAGCTTGTTTCTTTGAAGAAGAAAATCATTACTCTGTCATTTTTCCAGACTTCAATTACCTTTCCACATGTGGAGATTCACTACAAGACGCAATGGAAATGGCCGTAGATTGTCTAGCCGGTGCATTGTTCAGCGCAAAACTAGACAATGAAGATATTCCAATTCCTTCAAAGTTAGAAGAAATTGATCCAACACAAATCGCATCTGAACTTGAATTCGAATTTAAACAATCTTTTGTCACCCTTGTATCTGTTGATGTTGAAGAATATGCAAAAACACATTTCAATAAAGCCATCAAAAAAACATTAACCATACCCGAATGGTTAAACAAAGAAGCTATGAGCAAAAAAATCAATTTTTCGCAAGTCCTTCAAGAAGCATTGATTGCCAAATTGCATTCGTTGTAAATTATAAATTAGTAGAATATTATATTATCAACAAGCCCCATACCTTCTATAGATATGGGGTTTTTAACTATTCCTTTTTTCCCGGATTACAAATAATGATACTACCAGCACCCTCAAACTCTTGAAAACCATGCTTCACATAAAAAGCTACATTGCTCTTGTCTTCAGGCATACCCTCAATATACAAATAATCCTTATACTTCTCTTTAACCAGTTCAATAAAATGCCAGCAATACCCAAACCCTGATACTTTGGATTTACAAGTACATAATGCACATACGCAAGCATCTCACTATCATCTAGCACACGAACTAATCCACAAAGCTTTCCATCCTTCCAAGCACTAATGACTGTACTTGAATGCATTAAAGCCTTATACAATCGCTTTGGATATTCACCAGACACCCAATTCACTTACAGGAACAATTCTTGTACTTCATCGGTGTAAACTTCTTCTCTTGAGTATATTCAATCATTTAAAATCACTCTTTCATTTCATAATCAATAGTACCCTGACCATCACAAATCTCAACACGCGCCATGGCACCATTTACTACATACATATGCGGATATGTATGTCCAATATCCACCTGAAATACAACATTGATATCAGGTAGTGCTTTTTTAAAAGCGTCTTCATACCCAATTAAATCCGAAACATTCTTAAATAGTACACGACCTACCAATATAGCCTTCGTATATTTAAAATACCCCATATACTTCATCTTCAATAAAGCACGATACACATCACATGAATTCATTGAAAAAATATCAAGGAACCAAATAATCCCATCCAACTTATAGCGTTCATTAAATTCTTTTACAAAATCATAAGGCGTGCCCGCCATGTCATTTATACTCTCAAAACAACCACCAAGTAATCTACCCGATACACTACAATCACCCACATACTCTGTCTTTGTGTTAAGTATTGGAGCTCCATCATTATAAAAATCAACATCCTGATGCATAGAACTCGAATGCAGTTCACTATTCTTTCCCTTTAAAAAATCAAGACACAAACTCGAATATTCATTGATACCATATTCATCAAAACTACCCGCATTAAAACCATACACCGTAGCCAAATCACACTTACAAGTTATGGGAAACAATAAATTTGTAGGATCACTCGCACCCAAGTACCACTTGGGATTCTTTTCAATCCAATCAAAATCAATATACGGCAACGTCTCAAACTGAAAGTCACCCCCAGCCGCCAACCATACGGCTCCAATTTTAGAATCATTCACCAACGAATTCAATTCATCAACACGAGTTTTGGCATCAATACTTGGTTCACTATTATTACGAACACTAGCTGTTTCAACAATATGAAACCCATTTGATTCAATATACTCTATAGACGCATCAAAACTATCTAGCTTATGCCCTACACCACTCGACATAGCGCAAACACCAATCGTATTATACTTCTCATTTAAAAACTTAGGATATTTCATACACAAAAAAACCTCCACACCCATTATAAAGGAAAAACGACAAGACACAAAGTCCTGCCGTATTTCCCATAGTTTTAAGATAGAAAGGAAGTTTTATGTATTAGCACTTAATACACCTTTATTATAATCCCTATACAACCATTTGTCTTTGTACTTTTTAGTGAATTTGTATTTTTTGTATTAAGCACAAATCAAAAGATACAAATTATACACTATAACTCAAGTGACTCGATTACATTTTAGATAATTAGATTTTTTTGTTTTCAATTCAAATACAAGCAATAGACTCTCCATACAAAATATTCTGTTTTTTAAATCTTATACACGTCTATTAGGTTGACTATGCAATGCATTAGATATATAATTTAAGTGTAATAAGTAGATAAGGAGTTGACATTTATGGCTAACACAACTAATTTCAGTGTTCGTATGGACAGCGATATTAAGAAACAATGCGAAGCAATGTATGGTGAATTAGGTATCAATCTTACTACTGCAATTAACGTGTTTCTTCGTCAATCACTTCGTGTTGGTGGTTTCCCTTTTGATGTACGTATGGAGAAACCAAACAAAGAAACGATAGCAGCAATGTTGGAAGCAGAACGCATTGCACGTGATTCATCTGTAAAGCGCTACTCTGATGTAGAGGAAGCATTGAAGGCATTAAAAGAATGAGTAAACATTTAGACATCGTTTGGACAAATCAATTTAAGAAGGATTATAAGCTTGCGATGAAGCGTCATCTTGATATTGATCTTCTTGACAACATTATTCGTAAATTGGCTAGCAACGAAGAACTTCCAGAGAAGAATAAGGATCACGCATTAACCGGAAACTGGATTGGTCATCGTGAATGTCACATTCAGCCGGATTGGCTACTAGTCTATCGAATTGAGAATGATTTACTCGTGTTAACATTATCCCGAACAGGAACACATAGCGATTTATTTGGAAAGTAAAAAGACACACTCGGTATCCCATCATCAAAATACCGGGTGTTTTTCTTGCTTCCCACAGCACTAAAAATTAAATAACCCAAACCGATTATCTGTAAATACACAATCATTTTTTTACAAATCCAAACAATTTCCTATATTCTTCAACATCTTTTAGATCATGATGATCATTTGTTGTTTGAATTTTGATTTTCTTTGTATCCGACATAATACGACAAAATCGATCTATATCAGAACCTTTAATTTTATATGTATCTGTAAAACTCTTGATTGCCATACAATATACCCTACCTTTCAAAAATAAACAACGCTTACCCAGGCCACTACGGCGTGTGAGACGCATCTTTTACCCACTTCAGACGTTCCTATATCTATAATACACAAAGTTTGACCAACAAAAAAGAGTAGGCGCGCATTCCTACTCTTTATGCATCCTCTATTAAGTCGCGATTTAAGAGAATAAATTGACGGATTATTTCTCACAGAAATATTATAGAGAGAAATAGTTCTATGTGCGAAACCGCTTTCACAAAACCAATAGTATTATATATCAATTTTGTTCATTGTGTTTGCACAAATTAGTAATCTGTTTACATTTTTTGTTGAGAATCATAAATAATCAAAGCCATGAAGACTAGATCCTCATCTTGTTCATTCAAAATGCTATGACCCTTGCCACTCGGTGTAAAATAATGTTCCCCTGGCTTTAAATATAAAGTTCGCTCATGATTATCATCCAATGTTGCCACTCCAGAAAGAACGAAATAATCTTCGCCATCTCCATTATGCACATGATAACCAACACTACAACCCTTCTTTAAAGTGACCTTGGCATACACACGGTTCATACCATGCATCTCTTGTGCACTCATGATATGTTCAAAATGCGCAATACCAGTACCACCCATAAAATTTTCTTTATCTACAACTACCATTTTCTATACCCCTAGATCAAAGAATTATCTTTGAAATAATTGATTTTCATACTTGACTTCACTTCATCCAAAGTCTTTTCCGCTGTCGCATACGCCTTTTTCGTACCCTCTTCTAGAATCTTGACAACTTCAGGAAGTTTTGCCTGCCATTCCAATCTTCTTTCACGAATTGGAGCCAACTCTTCTTGCATAACACTATTTAAGAAACGTTTAACCTTCACATCTCCTAAACCACCACGCTGATAGTGTGCTTTTAATGCATCCAAGTTTTCATATTCCGGCAAATACTTTTCGAAATGCTCTGGCTTACAGAATGCATCCAAATATGTAAATACACAGTTCCCCTCAATCTTACCAGGATCACTCACCTTAATATGATCAGGATCTGTATACATACTCATAACTTTCTTCTTGATTGTCTCTTCATCATCCGACAAATAAATACAGTTACCCAAAGACTTAGACATCTTTGCCTTACCATCTGTACCCGGAAGTCTTAAACAAGCACAGTTTTGTGGTAATAAGATTTTAGGTTCTACCAAAGTCTCACCATAAATCGAATTGAATTTATGAACGATCTCCTGCGTCTGTTCAATCATAGGCATCTGATCTTCACCAGCAGGAACCGTAGTCGCCTTAAACGCCGTAATGTCTGCAGCCTGTGAAATTGGATAACACTGGAAGCCAACGGGAATACTCGCATCAAATCCACGCATCTTAATTTCAGCCTTCACAGTTGGATTTCTTTGAAGACGACTTACAGAAACTAAGTTCATATAATAGAATGTCAATTCTGTCAATTGACTGATTTCAGACTGAATAAAAATCGTTGTCTTACTCGGATCAATACCACAAGCCAAATAATCCAAAGCCACCTCTAAAATGTTTTCACGCACCTTATCCGGATTATCAAAATTATCTGTCAATGCCTGTGCATCCGCAATCATAATATAAATTTCATCATATTCTCCAGAATTCTGTAAAAGAACACGATTTCTTAAGGAACCCACATAATGTCCAATATGCAATTTACCCGTCGGACGATCCCCCGTTAAAATAATCTTAGCCATAAATACCTCACTATAATAATTGTTTCTTCGCAAAATTCCATGTATCTCTACACATATCATCCAAGTTCTTTTCAGCTACCCAGCCAAGCTGTTCCTTAGCACGAGTCGGATCTGCGTAGCAAGTCGCAATATCACCTGGACGTCTTGGTTTGATGACATAAGGAATCTTGATTCCATTTACTCTTTCAAAGGCATGTACAATATCTAATACACTATATCCTTTTCCTGTTCCCAAGTTACAAATATGTACACCTGGTGTATTGTACTTTTCAATTGCTAATACATGTCCTTTAGCCAAGTCGACCACATGAATATAGTCACGAACACCCGTTCCATCCGGTGTATCATAATCATCTCCAAATACACCAAGTTCTGGAAGTTCACCTGTTGCCACCTTCATAATATAAGGCATCAAGTTATTAGGGATTCCCTTTGGATTTTCACCAATCAAACCCGATTCATGCGCTCCAATTGGATTGAAATAACGAAGTAAAGTTACACTCATTTCTGGGTTGGCAAACTGTACATCCGTTAAGATTCTTTCCATCATCGCTTTTGTAGCTCCATAAGGATTGGTTGTTTCACCTAGCTTACAGTCTTCTGTTAAAGGAACCACTTCAGGATCTCCATATACAGTCGCACTTGAACTAAACACAATACTTGGAACATGATACTTTTTCATCATCTTGGCCACCACTAAAGTAGTCATCAAGTTATTTGTATAATATTCAATTGGTTTTTGAACACTTTCACCAACTGCTTTAAATGCGCAACAATGAATCACCGCATCCAATTTATTTTCCTTAAATACAGATTCCGTCTTTTCCTCATCTAACACATTAAATTCATAAAATTTAACACGCTTTCCTGTAATTTTATAAATCGATTCCAACACATCTGGTTTTGAATTTGAGAAATCATCAATCACGACAACATCATGACCACTTTCTAATAATTCAACACAAATATGACTACCAATATATCCAGTACCACCGGCAATTAAAATATTCATACTTAAAACCTCATTTCTATCCAACATTATAACCTATTTTGACAATACTACAAAATAAGAATCTCTTTACATTCCTCTTTGGTTAAAGATACAGCCATATCCTCAAACCAAAGACAACCATTCTTCTTGTCATAATAATCAAATTTGATACTACGACCCAATCTTTTTTCCAACTGCTTCTTTTTAACCAGTACAAGTTTAGGATTTAAACACTGATCATAGATCTTAAAAGCCAAAAGAAACTGTGAAACACTATGACAAAGTACAACCATCTCATCTTCACTCAAATTATCTATATTCTTTTGTTGTGTCAAGACAAGATTAAACTTCTTTTTCGGATCCCGATATAGGAATGGATAGTACAAATAAAACATGGACTTACACTTTTGACATTGATGCATAAAATACGAACCATCATTCAAGCGAATTCTAGCGACACTATCCATTTGTGCAATCACAACCGTATCTCTTTTTATCTCAAAAACATGCCCACAATGTGGACATGTGATTGGTATCATTCTTTCTTTCATTAAATAGATCGACAAGCCGATTTTAACCACTCAGCTTCATCACTTGTTAAATAAGGACTGATCTTTTCCAAGACCTCTTTATGATAGTTGTTCAACCAAGCCTTTTCTTCATTTGTCAATAAAGAAACATCCAAACCATCCAAGTCAAAAGGTACAAACGTAATTGGCTCAAAATGCATGAACTGACCATAGTTATTCACATTGCCTTTTACGACAACCATTTCATTTTCATGACGAATACCAAACTTACCTTCACAATAGACACCCGGCTCATTTGAAGTAATCATACCCTCATCTAATACACACATTTCATTACGATGAGGCAACACTCTCCATCTAAAGCCATTTGGTGATTCATGTACATTCAATAAGTGGCCTACACCATGACCTGTACCACATTGATAATCCACATCCTGATCCCATAGTGGTCCACGAGCTAGAATATCTAAGTTGATTCCTGAACATCCAAATAAGAAGTGTGCATCCGA
>NZ_DBMEXE010000038.1:0-8952 GCF_056804935.1 Holdemanella sp.
AGTGGGGAGCCGTATGCGGGAAAACTGCACGTACGGTTCTTAGAGGAGTTTATCTCCAACTGTTTAAAAGATTATAGAAGGAGGTAAATTTACTTATGGAAGTTCAAGATGAAGTACTAGATTTATTGTTTGATCTAACATATAAAGTCACGAACTTTGTTCGAAATAACCGTCATTGTAAAGATGGGCCTAGAATCAAAGATGTGATGTTGTTTAAAACGATTTATAAAGCAGAGAATCATCAGATCACAATGAGTGAACTGGCAAATATTCTCGGTGTATCTCCAGCAGCTGTATCGCAGATGATTGCTGGATTTGAAAAGAAGGGTCTGCTTCAAAGGGTGCATTCGAATACGGATCGTAGAACGGTCTATATTCAAATTGTTCCAGAGGCAATCGACATGTTTCAAAAGCGTATGGACTCCCATATAGCTAATGTTTATTCATATTTAGATTATCTTGGGCCATCTGACTGTGCGCATTTAAGAGATATTTTAGTGAAAACAGCTCATTATATGGAGGAAAATAAAGAATGACAAAGATTATGAAATATTTAAAGCCATATTGGCTATCCATTGTCCTTGCCCTTGGTTTGTTGTTTGGACAAGCCACATGCGAACTGACAATGCCGGATTATATGCAAGATATTGTCAATACAGGTATTCAAAACGGAGGTATTGAAAGTGGTGTGTATGAACAGGTTCGTGAAAGTACATTCAATTCGTATGTAATGTTCGCAACCGATTCCGAAAAAGATTTAATGACATCTTCTTATAAGGTGGTTACACCAAGTAAGGCAACTAATGAAGAAAAAAAGAGAATTCCAGCTTTGAAAACAGAGAATGTATATCTATTAAAAGATATCAGTGAAGAAAAGGAAGAAAAGCTTTCTTCCACTTTGACTCTACTTCAAATGACAATGGTAGAAGTAAGTAAAGAAGCTAAAGAAAACAATGTACAAATACCTCAACTACTGATGATGAATGGTATGGATACATATAGAAAAGCTGCAAAATCCGAGATTTCTAAACTCGGCGATTCGACAGTAACAAGCATGAGCTCACAATTTTTAAAGAAAGAATATAGTGATCTAGGTATGGATATGGAAAAGATCCAACAAGACTATATTATCTATTCAGGACTTAAGATGTTAGGCTATGCCTTAGGCAGTGCTATATGTGCGATATTAGTCGGATTCTTGGCAAGTCGTATTGCGGCAGGCTTCTCTAAAGATTTGCGTGAAGCCGTATTTGAAAAAGTGACGCATTTCTCGAATGAAAATCTAAATACATTTAGCACATCCAGTTTGATTACACGTACCACAAATGATATTCAACAACTACAGATGACGGTGGCAATGTTTTTAAGAATTGTCATGTATGCACCTATTATTGGTGTTGGAGCCATACTACACGTCATTGAGTCTGGAGCGAATATGACTTGGATTCTAGCTTTATGTGTCGTGATTATTTTAAGCGTTGTATTTGCGATCTTTATGATTGTTATGCCAAAATTTAAGATCATGCAGAAAATGATCGATAAGATGAATAGTGTTGTACGAGAATTATTAGATGGAATGTTAGTGATTCGTGCGTTCAACAATGAGCATCTTGAAGAAGCTAAATTTGATAAAGCGAATAAAGACATTACTTCTGTTTCTTTATTTACAACACGAGCTATGGCGTTTATGATGCCAATCATGATGTTTTTAATGAACGGTACCACACTTATGATTCTATGGTTTGGATCGAAACAAGTGGATGCCGGCATCATTCAAGTTGGTAGTATCATGGCCTTTATGCAGTATGCGATGCAAGTCATTATGGCCTTCTTAATGATTACCATGGTTGCGATTATGCTTCCCCGTGCCAATGTGAGTGCTTTACGTATTCATGAAGTATTAAGCAGTGATATTACAGTAAAAGATAAAGAGAATACGAAAGATTTCTCATCCAATATGCGAGGTGTTGTATCCTTTAAAAACGTATCTTTTAGATATCCAGGTGCCGATGAAGATGTTTTAAGCCATATTAGTTTTGAAACAAAACCAGGAGAAACGACTGCCTTTATTGGAAGTACAGGATCTGGTAAGTCGACATTGATTAACTTAGTACCACGCTTCTATGATGTGACAAGTGGATCTATTTGTGTGGATGGTGTAGACATTCGAGATGTCAAACAAGCGGATTTAAGAAGTCGCATTGGCTATGTTCCACAAAAAGGTATGTTACTATCAGGAGATATTGAATCCAACTTATTATATTCAAAGAAAGATGCCAATGCAAAAGACATCGAGTCTGCTTTAGCTATTTCTCAAAGTACGGAGTTTGTTTCTAAAAAACCAGAAGGCATCCACTCTGAAATCAGTCAGGGTGGTACAAACGTATCGGGTGGACAAAGACAAAGACTATCGATTGCGCGTGCCATTGTGCGTAAGCCTGAAATCTATATTTTTGATGATAGCTTTAGTGCATTAGACTTTAAAACGGATGCCAAACTTCGTGAAGCTTTAGCTGCTTCTTGTAAAGAAACGAAGAGTACAGTACTCCTTGTCGCCCAACGTATTTCAAGTATTTTACATGCCGATCAAATCATTGTGCTGGATGAAGGGAAAATGGTTGGAAAAGGAACACATGCTGAATTGATGGAATCTTGTGATGTGTATCAACAAATCGCATCGAGCCAGTTGACAAAGGAGGAACTTGCCAATGTCTAATCAGAAACAAAACAATCGTCCAAGAGGTCCTATGGGCCGTGGTATGCGTGGTGGCGGCGAAAAGGCAAAAGATTTCAAAGGTACAATGAAAAAGTTGTTCAATTATATCAAACCTTTTAAATTTACTTTCCTAATTGGAATTGTTTGTGCCATTGTCTCCGTATGTATTATGGTCATTGGACCTAAGATTCAAGGAAATATTATTACAGAAATAGCCGAAGGCTTTATGAATAAAGTACAAGGCAAGGGTGGCATTGATTTTGATGCGATCAAAAAGACGTGTGCCTTATTATTAGCTATCTATGCCATGAGTACGGCCTTCTCGTATCTTCAAGGCTGGTTGATGAGTGGTGTATCCAATAAAATGGGATATCAGCTTCGTAAGGAAATGAACCAAAAGATTGATAAGCTTCCACTATCTTACTTTGATAAAAACAGTCATGGAGACATTTTGTCTCGCTTTACCAATGATGTAGATACCCTAGTTCAATCTTTAAACCAATCTTTATCCACGATGGTATCAAGCATTGTACAAATCATTGGCTTTCTAGTGATGATGTTAAGTATTTCTTGGAAAATGACATTAATGGCTCTTGTTGTGATTCCATTTAGTATGATTCTAGTGATGGTAGTTGTGAAAAAGAGTCAACGCTACTTTAAGGCGCAACAAAAATCCTTGGGTTTAGTCAATGGACATATTGAAGAGATGTATGCAGCACATACAATTGTGAAAGCTTTTAATGGGGAAGAAGATTCTTTAAAATCGTTTAAAGACTATAATAATCAATTGTATACAAGTGCATGGAAATCCCAATTCTTGTCTGGTTTAATGATGCCATTGACAAACTTGATTGGTAATATTGGCTATGTTGGCGTATGTATTCTAGGCGGTTATTTAACGATTCATGGTGAAATTGCGGTGGGTGATATTCAATCGTTTATTACGTATACACGTAACTTTACGCAACCAATCTCACAAATCTCACAATCTATGAATATGTTACAGAGTACGGCAGCTGCTGCAGAGCGTGTCTTTGAATTCTTGGCAAGTGAAGAAGAGGTTGCTGAAGTACAAAGTCCAGTTGTATTCGAAGATGTGCAGGGTCAAGTAACTTTTGAGAATGTATGTTTTGGATATGATCCAAGTAAGATTGTCATCAACGATTTTTCGATGTATATCAAGCCAGGCCAAACAACCGCTATTGTAGGGCCTACAGGTGCAGGTAAAACAACGATTGTCAAATTATTGATGCGTTTCTATGAATTAAATGCAGGCGCTATTTATATTGATGGCCATAATATTACAGACTATACAAGAAGTGGTTTGCGTAATATGGTCGGTATGGTATTACAAGATGCTTGGCTGTTTGAGGGAAGCATTCTAGAAAACTTACGATTTGGTAGACCCAACGCAACTGATGAAGAGGTCATGAAAGCTGCCAAAGCTGCGCATGTTGATCACTTTATTCGTACATTAGATCATGGCTATGATACAATACTAAATGAAGCTTCTAGTAATATCAGTCAAGGACAACGACAATTATTAACGATTGCCCGTGCCTTCTTGGCAGATCCTAAAATCTTGATTTTAGATGAGGCGACAAGCAGTGTGGATACACGTACAGAAGTCTTGATTCAAAAGGGAATGGATGAGTTAATGAAGGGTCGTACAAGCTTTGTGATTGCGCACCGCCTATCTACGATTCGTGATGCGGATAATATTATCGTTATGGATCATGGTGACATTGTCGAAGTGGGAAGCCATGATGAATTGATGAAACGTAATGGTTTCTATACGAAGTTGTATAATGCACAATTTGAAGAGGCTTAAGCTATGCGTAAGATTATAGTGGATTTGAATGTAGTAAAAGATAACGAATTTTCAGTGATGTATGAAATGTTTGGATTAGACGTACAAAATAAATCGTACGAAGATTTTGAAAGAAGACTACTACAGATGTCTATTGAGACCATTATTGAAGTAAAGAATCGAAAACAAAATCTTACATCTTGTGCCAAATGGATCTTTATCTTAGAGGATATTCAACAAAAAAGTGATTGTATGTATTGTATTTGGGGTGAGTAAGACTTGTGGGTATAAATATGCAATCTGATTTAAACGCAATTGATAGTCAAGTATGGGGTTTATTATGTTATTAAAACTGAAAAGTTTGAAATTGTGTTTAGGTTTATGTGGTATGATATATATACAATAAAGGCGAGGAACATTTGGTTGACATCGAATGAAGCCTTGGAGCGCTGATGACGCCATCGTCACCCTGGGCCCTTTAAAAAAAGCAATACAGGGACAACGCTCATCCAAAGGAGGCACTTTGTGTGCCTCTTTTGCATATCATAAAGAAAGGTATAATATGTGGGATATAGATTTGTCTTTTTTGCAGGAAAGTGCACAAATCTTTTTAGACGAATTTGTTTAAAGGAATATAACATCTCACTTTTAGATAAATCGCTTTCTTTTTGAATTAGATTCATATATAATAAAAACGTGTTAAGGAGTGTGAAATTATGAAAGACATTACCGAAACAATGACATTTACTACGGAAGAGATTCGTCGTGAAAATATCAAGATGATTCTTCGTGAAGTAAGTGATGCTTTGGAAGAACGTGGTTATAATTCAGAAAATCAGATTGCTGGTTATTTGATTAGTAACGACCCTGCGTATATTTCTTCTCACAAGAATGCTCGTAACTTGATCCAAAAGATTGAACGTTATGAAATCATTGAAGAACTTGTACGTGCGTATTTAGAGAAATAATGGATCGTATCATTGGTTTAGATCTTGGTTCAAAAACATGTGGTGTATCGATTTGTGATGCGCTTCATATTACGTGTCGAGCTTTAACGACTGTGCGTTTTGAATCGGATGATTATGATGCTTGTTTAGAAGAAGTTTTAAAGCTATTAAAAGAAAATAAAGTCAAAGAAGTAGTTTTAGGCTTGCCAAAGCACATGAATGGAGATATCGGAATTCGTGGTGAAATATCTTGTGAATTTGCCAAGAAATTAGAGTCTTCGGGTATTACAGTTCATCTATGGGATGAGCGACTAACAACGGTTGCGGCCGAAAAAATCTTACTACAGGGGGATGTTTCTAGAAAGAAACGTAAAAAAGTAATTGATCAGATGGCTGCCGTTCAAATTTTACAGAGTTTTTTGGACAGACAAAACGGGGGATTCTAGATCCTCCTTTATTTTTGAAAGGAAAAGTATATTTATGTTAGATTCAAATAGTTTATATGTATATGATGAAGATGGAAATGAAAAAAAGATGACCATCTTATTCACTTTTGACAGTGATGAAACGGGATGCCAATATGTGGTTTTCCAAGATCCAGACAATGATGAGGGCGAAGTATTCGCATCTCGCTATGACGACAAAGGTCAGTTGATTCCTATTGAAAGCGAAGCCGAATGGGAAATGGTAGAAGAAGTAATCAACACGTTTGTTGAGGACGAGGAAAATGCCGACTAGGCGAAAAGTCAATTCTGTAAGAGTTGTCCTATTAGTCGTTGTATTCATTTTAATTATCGCTGGTCTTGGTTCGATTTTTGTCGTAAAGACAGGACTATCAAGTACGGGCAACGGGGATAAGGAAGTAGTGTTTACCATTGAAAACAATGAATCAATTGATTCAGTTTTAGAGAATTTGAAAAAAGAGAATCTGATCGCAAATGCGAGTGTTGCCAAGCTTTATGCCAAGGTAAGTCATAACACAAACTTTGTGGCAGGTACTTTTGAATTGGATAATGGCATGAGTGTAAAAGATATTTTGTCTACCATTCAAGATAGTACAAAACTAAAGAAAGATGCTCTTGTCTTAAAAATACCGGAAGGCAAATGGGCCAAAGAAATTGCGGCTGAAATATCAAATTTATATGATGGAAAGTATTCTTCAGAAGAAATTTTAAATCAATGGAATGATATTTCTTATATTCAAACGCTCGCAAAGGATTATTCTTTCTTAAATGTAGATGATTTAAATAATTCCAACTATAAAGTGAAATTAGAAGGCTATTTATTCCCAGACACATATTTCTTGGAAAAAAATGACTCTCTTGATGATATTACACGCGTTCTGTTGGATCGTTTTGATGTGATGTATAAAGAGAATAAAAAGGCATTTGATAAAAGCGACTTATCCATCCATCAAATTATCAGTTTGGCTAGTGTCGTTCAATTTGAAGCGAGTGAACCTGGTGATATGGCTAAAATTGCCGGTGTTTTCTACAATCGTTTAGATCAAGGTATGAAACTACAATCGAGTGTAACGGTATGTTATGCATTATATGATGATTTCAACGATCCAAAAGATTGTGAAACCAATCCAGAAGTCGATTCACCATACAATACGTACTTACATGAAGGCTTACCAATTGGACCAATTCTAAATCCAGGGGATGAAGCCATTAAAGCCGTATTGAATCCAGAAAAAACAGATTATCTATTCTTTGCGGCTGATATATACAACAAAGTGGATGGTAAAGTGCATTACACAAAAACGTACGAAGAACATTTAGAAGAATGCGAAAAATTAGGCTTAAATCTGTAACAATGTTTTGCATAATTTAAGGATTATGTTATAATTTTTTGTGCTAAATACAAGGAGTGATACCACATGGCAAATGAAAAATTTTACGTTACCCAAGAAGGTTATAATGATTTAGTCAATGAACATGAAAACCTAGTTCATAAAGTTCGTCAGGAAGTTATCGTTGAGTTGCAGGAAGCGCGTGCACAAGGTGACTTGTCTGAAAACGCCGACTACGATGCAGCCAGAGAACACCAGGCTCAAGTTGAAGGTCGTATTCGTGAATTAGAGGCAATGATCAAAAATGCTGAAATCATTAGTGAAGCCGATAATGCGGAAGATAAAAAGACAAAGAATGTTGTAAAATTGGGATCTACTGTTAAAATCTTAGATTTATCAGACAACCAAGAAGTAACATTCAATATCGTGGGTACAATTGAAGCGGATCCATTCAATGGTAAGCTTTCAAACACAACACCACTTGCAGAAGTCATCATGGACCACAAAGTTGGAGATGTATGTACTGTAAGACGTGTTGAAGAACCATATGATGTAAAAATTCTTGAAATTAAATAGAAAAACATCAAAAAATTACGTATAAGAGAAGGGTGATATTTATGAAACGAACTCTTCTCTTTTTTTGTCTCTTTGTTTTCTTTACCTTTACCTGCTTTAACCGGTATACACCCATTACCTTACAAGAAGCCAAGCCCACATTGATGCAAGTGGAAATCAAGGGGGCCATTCAAAATCCGGGTGTTTATACTTTAAAGCGAAACAGCTCTATTTCAAGTTTAATTCAAATGAGTGGAGGTCTATTAGAAAACAGTGATACATCTAGAATCAGTTTTAACTATATCCTACAAGATAAAGATGTAGTGGTGATTCCAGAAAAACAAGATGTAAAACTCATTTCTATTAATAGTGCAACATTAGAAGAACTACAAACACTTCCAGGCATTGGCCCGGCCATTGCCCAAAGAATCATGGAGTATCGCAAAAGTAACACATTTCAATCTTTAGAACAAATCCAAAATGTCAAAGGCATTGGTCCAGCCATGTTTAATAAGATTAAGGACAAGATCTGCTTATGATGTTGATACTTTCACTTGGCTTTTTGGCCTGTCTAATCTTAAAAGAAATACTTTGTATACTCTGTTTTACACTTTTCTTTCTTGTCTATCTATACTATCGGTTTAAAGACAAAAGAATTCGGATTCTATTTATTTTATTTAGCCTATTAAGCTGTATCCTTGTATATCCAAAAGAAGTTCAACAACAGGATACATATAAAATTACAGAAATAAAGAAAGGGTACTATATAGGTAAAAATAGAGGTTCTAAAATTCTTATTCAAACAGATTTAGATTTAAGCTTCCAAGATGAAGTTAAAGTCAAACACATAGAGCCTATTCATACAGATGATAATTTTACTTTATTTAGTTTTACTCGATACAATGAAAATAAGAACATCAGGTTTAAGACAAATTCTGTAGAAATCATCCACAAATCAACATCATTCAAGTCTAGACTCTACAACTATTTAAAGTTGAAACCCAATTCTTCCATTGTTTTATCCTTATACTATGGCATACACGATGAAAGTATAGACGAAATCTATACGATGCTTGGATATGGCTATATGAGCGCATACTACATTGTTTTACATGTGTTAAAGCGAAAG
>NZ_DBMEXE010000038.1:8962-10369 GCF_056804935.1 Holdemanella sp.
AAAGTGGGATGAGACAAAGATAAGAAGAATCCTTCTAGTCTTCAGTGTTTTATTTGGCTATTTCTTTGTGTTTACACTTGCATTCACAAGATTTATTTTGTATCAGTTGAGTACTCTATTATTCACATCCAAACCCAATCAAACGGCTTTTACAATCCTTTGTTTTGGCATAATCTATCCAAATCAAGTACTATCCATATCTTTTATTTGTCCGCTCTTATTACAACTCGTATCTTATTTTTGTACCGAACACAAATGGATCGTACAAAAGATGGCCTTACTTGGATTGATGTTTATTTACTTTAAGAAAGTGAATCTTATTTCATTGCTTTTCTTTAACATCTTTAGAAAACTGTATGGTTTGATCTTCTTATTTGGATTTATAGTGCAGGATTTAATAAATCTAAAATTACCAGACCTTACCATTCATTATGCACCTAGAATTTTATTTATAGTTTTATTTATCATCTTCTATATACAATGCTTAAAACACTTTAAATGGAAATATCTATGGATATGTATCGTTCCATTTCTAGAAATTTATTGTAATCCTTTCTTTCAAGTCTATACATTAAATATAGGTCAAGCTGACTGCAGCGTGATTGTAGAACCTTTTCATAAAAGTGTGGTGATGATTGATTGTGGGCAAAATCTATATCGTGATAATGTCGAAAGAATTATTATGCCCTTTCTAGAAAACAAGAACATTCATGCGATTGATACATTGATACTTACACATGATGACTTTGATCATAATGGAGGATATGACAGTTTAAAAGATAAAATTGAAATCAAACAAGTCATAGAAGATTCAAATCAATTGGTTCATGTCGATTATCCATTTTATTTGTTGTTAAGTGAAAGAGAATCTAAGGATACCAATGATTCAAGTCTTATCAGTTATTTTACGTATGATCACTTAACCTATCTATTTATGGGGGATGCGAGTAAACAAATTGAAAAACAATTAATGGCTACATACGATTTAAAAGCCGATGTTATAAAAGTAGGACATCATGGATCGAATACGAGTTCAGACCCAGATTTTCTTGACTCTTTAGATTGTAAGATTGCCTTGATTAGTTGTGGCTATAAGAATAAGTATGGTCATCCAGGTGTTGAAACACTCAAGACATTAGAAAATTTACACATAAATACACTATGTACGAGTGATTGTGGAAGCATAGCCATGTATTCTTTATTTCACTTTTCATTTGTTGTCACAAACGATGGAATGTTTGGTATAATACATTAGAAAATTAATACATCAATGTTGATAAAAAACACCAATCGAAGCACATTTAAATGTACAACATTGGTGTTTTAATTTTATTGAACTAACACATCTCTATATGGATAAAAGTATAATTGCTCATCCTTTATAAATTTTAGTTTCTATCCAAATAT
>NZ_DBMEXE010000039.1:0-10303 GCF_056804935.1 Holdemanella sp.
GGCATTCGAAATAAAGATATATGCCCAGAAGTCAATTTATATAAGACGTTGTATGAGTGTTGATTTTAGCTTTATATCCTAATTTATTAAATGTGTCTTTAACACAAAAAGAAAGTGTTAAACACAATGTTTAACACCGATTTGTTAGTCTTTTTTACCAGGCAAAATTAAATTTAATACGGTTGCGATCACAAACGTCATAATAATTCCGTTTTGTGCAAAAATATTTCCAACCCAACTTGGTAATTGTGCTAGAACTGTAGGTACTTGTCCAATACCAATTCCAAGACCAATTGCCAAGGCAATAATCAAAGTATTTCTTTCATTGAATTCAACACGCATCAATGATTGAATACCACTTACCAAAATACTCGCAAACATAATAACGGCAGCTCCACCAAGTACAGATTGAGGCATAACCGCAAATAAAGCACTTAATTTTGGACAGAAACCGCAAAGAATCAAGAAGATAGCTCCTGTCATAATTGTAAAACGGTTAACAACTTTAGTCACTGAAACCAAACCAACATTTTGAGAGAATGAAGTATTTGGCAAAACTCCAAACAATGAGGCAACAACAGAACCTAAACCATCTGCCAAAACGCCACCTTGTAATTCTTCAGAAGTTGCTTCACGATCTAAACCACCATTTGTGATACCAGAAACATCTCCGACTGTTTCAACTGTTGTCGCAATAAACATAATTCCCATCGCAATAATTACTTCCAAATTAAATTCCATCTTCACTGGCATAAAAGTTGGAAGTGCAATCCAAGAAGCGGTTTGAACTTGCGTAAAATCAACCATTCCTAATACAATGGCCAAGATATATCCGGCAATAATACCGATCAAAATCGAAGCATTATTCACAAAACCTTTAATTTGTTTTGCGATAATAATTACCAAAATAACAAATGTACCAACCAACAAATGTTTAGGATCCCCAAAATCAGCAGCACCACTACCTCCACCAAAATAATTGATACCAACAGGAAGTAATGATAAACCAATGGAAATGATAACTAAGCTAGTAACAACTGGTGGGAATAATTTTCTTAATGGTTTGATGAAGAAACCTAACACCATCTCAAATAAACCACCAATTAAACTTGCTCCCATCAATGCACCATAACCATATAGAGCACCCATTGCTTTGGCAGTTCCAATAAATCCAGAACTTGTACCCATAACGATTGGAAGTTTAGCTCCCACTTTCCACACTGGATATAACTGAACTAAAGTAACAGCTCCTGCAATAAACATCGCATTTTGAATCAATGCAGATTTTAAATCCGGTGATAATCCAAGCATTCCTGCAATAATCAATAATGGACTGATATTTCCAAGAAACATCGCCAATACGTGTTGGATTCCTAAAGGCAATGCCTCTTTTAAAGGTACAACTCCATCAAGTTCATATATCGAACCTTTTTTCACATCTTCTTTTCTCATTCTTTTCCTCCGAAAATAAAAAAGTCTCGTACAAAAACGAGAATCAACGCGACACAATAAAAAAGCAGGTTGATTCATAGTCCCTGAATTTACGGTTTAGGGGTAGAAACATCGACACCGTATTAGTCGATATATACGAAACACGTTTGGATTATACCATTAATCTAACAAAAAAAATAGGACAAATCGTCCTATTTCCATAATTTTTCAGGATATACACCATTTTCAATCAATTGTTTAAAGGCATTTTGCACATATTCCTTATCTTCGGCATATGTTACACCAAACCATTTATCATGCGTTTCAAGTACCTTTACATTGATACGATCTTCTCTCAATAATTCAGCCACAATATTTGGAAGCAAATACTCCTTCTTCATCGGATTATCTGAAATATTTGATAAGAACGTACTAAAATCCTTTTCTAAATAGTCTAAGAAATCTGGATAACCAGCCCACATATTCATAGAAACATTACTTTCTGGTTTTGCCCAAGCCTCTACTTCCGGATTATCACATACGATTTTATCCCCTTCAGCCTTGATTCCAGTTGTTTCATAAACTTCTTTTAATAAATTATTATCATCCACTTTACATACACCACGAGTTACAGTTCCATTCTCACTTAAAGTGTTCTTTAAAATGAATCCAGCCATGCCCATGTCAAATTCTTTTCCCATTTTCGCATGTTCAACCAAGAAATCATGTAACTTCACAAATGCTTCTTTTCCATAATAATCATCCGCATTAATAATCACATATGGTGTATCTACAACACTTTTCGCACATAATACAGCCTGGCCTGTTCCCCAAGGTTTTGTACGACCTTCAGGACAAGTAAATCCTTTTGGTAAATCATTGATATCTTGGAATACATATTCTACATCCATATAATTTTGGATACGATTACCTATTACTTCTTTAAATTCCTCTTCAATATCCTTACGAATAATAAACACGACTTTATCGAAGCCAGCTTCTTTCGCATCATAAATTGAGTAATCCATAATGATTTCTCCATTTGGACCCATTTTAGCTAACTGTTTGATTCCACCACCAAAACGAGAACCAATTCCAGCTGCCATAATAATTAATGTTGTTTTCATATTATCAAAAATTCTCCTTGTCAATCCGTATATCCATTATACTAAAATGTATACACCTTCACAAGTTGACTATAGTTTAGATACGAAACAAACACCAAATGCATTTGGTCCAATATGAACTCCAATTGTTGAACCAATACGAACACGATTCACATCTAAATCCAGTTTTGATTCTAATTTTTCAACATTCTCTAAACCATATGAATACAATGTATAAACTGGATACAATGTATCAACAATATCTGACTGCATCTTTTCACATACAACACTCGTTGCCTTATTTACACCACGTGTCTTACCGGCAACCACAACTTCTCCATGTTCTACACAAATAATTGGTTTAATACTTGCTAAAGTTCCAATAGCTGCTGCTGTCTTAGAAATTCTTCCACCCTTAGCCAAATATTCCAATGTATCTAAACCCGCATAAATATGCACATGCTCTTTTAATTCTTCTAAGCCAGATACAATATTTTCAACACTTCTATTTTCATCAATCCAGTTTATTGCCACTTCACATAGTAAGCGAATTCCAGCAACCGCAGTTAATGTATCTACAATATAGATATTTTCATAATCCACCATGTCTTTTGCCAGACAAGCACTCTGATATGTTCCGCTTAGCTTACTCGATAAAGATAAACAAATCAATGTCTCTTGTTTCTTCTTCCCTTCTTCAAAGATATCTAAAAATTCTTGTGGTGATGGTTGTGATGTTTTAAAAAATTCTTTTGAATTCATCATCTTCTCATAAAACGTTTCCTTATCAATATCAACACCATCCAAATAATTCTTTCCTTCAATCTGAATTTGTAATGGCACAAAATATAAATTTTTATTTCTAATCTCTTCTTGCGTATAATCACTTGCTGAATCTACTAATAATCGAATCATATTTTTCTCCTTAGTTAACTTAATTAACTGTTCACATTATATACCATTAAAACTTTCTGTCAAATATTTTAAAAAAATACTTGCATTAATTAAAATCATGTAGTAATATAAATGAGCACTTGTCAAGAAAGACGAGTTTCATATACATGGCGCGTTGGAGAAACGGTTAACTCACATGCCTTTCACGCATGCATTCACGGGTTCGAATCCCGTACGCGTCACCATTTTTCAAACAAAGTCCGAAAGGACTTCTTTTTTTATTCAAAACATATTTTTCAGAAATGTTAAGAAATTCAACATTTATTTTTTCATAAAATTGCGCAAACCCTTTCATAGATGATATAATTTAAATCATTGAGGAAGGGTGTTTTTATTATGCACAATAAACGTAGTACATTTTCTGGCAAATTAGGTTTTGTCTTGTCTGCCGCAGGAGCCAGTGTTGGTCTTGGTAACATTTGGCGATTTCCTTATTTAGCCGCAAAATACGGAGGAGGAATCTTCCTACTTATTTACATTGTTCTTGCCTTAACTTTTGGTTATACAATGATTATAGCCGAAACAACACTAGGTAGAATGACAAAGAAAAGTCCAGTGGGAGCTTTTCATACTTTCGCAAAGACAAAGTTTGCATCATTTTCCGGATGGATCAATGCCATTATTCCAATTTTGATCGTACCCTATTATTCTGTAATCGGAGGTTGGGTCATCAAGTACTTATTCGAGTATTTAAAAGGTGATGCAAAATTACTTGCCACAGATACATATTTTTCAAACTTCATTTCAAACGGAGTATCTACAGAAATATGTTTTATACTCTTTACTTTCTTTACACTCGCCATCATTTATGCAGGTGTTCAAAACGGAATTGAAAGAGTATCCAAATTTATGATGCCAGTTCTTGTCGTATTATCTGTAATCATTGCAGGATATTCAATCAGTCGACCTGGTGCATTTGAAGGTGTTAAATATTTCTTAATTCCTAATTTTGATAATTTTTCATGGATGACCGTAGTAAGTGCTATGGGACAAATGTTCTATTCGTTATCCATTGCGATGGGTATTTTGATCACATTTGGTTCTTATATGAAAAAAGACGTTTCCATTGAAGGTTCAACAGAAAACGTAGAAATTTTCGATACAGCCATTGCGATTATGGCAGGATTGATGATTATTCCAGCTGTATTTTCTTTTTCAGGTGGAAACATGGAAACATTAAAAGCCGGACCATCCTTGATGTTCATCACAATCCCTAAAGTATTCGCAAGTATGGGACTAGGCACAGGTATCGGTATCATTTTCTTCTTGTTGGTGTTATTTGCAGCTATCACAAGCTCTATTGCGCTAACCGAAAGTGCTGTATCCACATTCCAAGATGAATTACATTGGTCTAGAAAAAAATCTACAATCATTTTAGGCATTATTATGATTGGGTTAGGAACACTATCATGTTTAGGTTATGGTCCATTGTCAAACGTAACAATCATCGGAATGCAATTTTTAGACTTCTTTGATTTCTTAACAAACTCAGTCATGATGCCAATCGCTGCCATTGCGATTTGTATATTTGTTTCAAGAGTTGTTGGATTAGAAAAAGTCGAAGCAGAAATCACAAAAGATGGAAATTCATTCAAACGTAAGAAAATATTCAATTTCATGATTCAATACTTATGTCCAATTTTCGCATTCATTATTTTATTAAGTTCAATTGCGAACGCATTTGGATTTATTTCCATGTAAGCTTAGCTTGTGCTAAGCTTTTTTTGTGCACAATTTTAATGTAAACTAATTGCAGGAGGTAGTTTATGAACATTACAGTATATTTAGGATCAACCTATGGAAATGATCCAGACTTTAAAACAAAAATAATAGAATTAGGAACATGGATTGCCAAAAACAATCATACATTAGTGTTCGGTGGATCTAAAACCGGATTAATGGGAGAACTAGCCAATAGCACATTAAATGCGGGTGGCAAAGTAATTGGTGTAGAAGCACAAATGTTTGTGGATGAAGGTGTCCACATGGATAACCTTACCGAGCTGTACATTGAAAAAGACATTGCCGATCGAAGAACAAGAATGATTGAACTTGGTGATGCTTTCATTGCCTTTCCAGGCGCAACTGGAACATTAGAAGAAGTCAGTGAAATCTTATCAAAACTTTCACTGTACCAACTTGAATGCCCATGCATTTTCTATAATGTGAATGGATATTACGATCATTTAAAAGCATTCCTACAGCACATGATTGATTGTGAATTATCCACACCAAAGCAGCAACAAAACATCTATTTCTTAGATTCAATCGATGAAATCGCAAACAAATTAAAGGACGAGTAAATTTTCTCGTCCTTCTTTATTATGATAATTGTTTTAATATCCACTCTTTATCATTCGTTGTCTTCATTTTATTAAGTACAGCTTCATCTTCAAGGGCCAAACATATTTTAGATAACACTTCCATATGTTCTCCACCCTTACCTGCAATACCAATCACAAGCTGTGCTTTTTCATCCCCAAACTGAATTCCATCCGGATATTGAAGCAATACGATACCTGTTTTATGAATCACATCATCACCATGTGTAGTGCCATGAGGAATAGCCAATCCCATACCAATATAAGTAGTTACTAATTCTTCACGTTCCAACATAGCCGGTATATAAGCACCATCCACATAGCCTAATTCTCTTAACAACTTACCAGCCTCTGTAATCGCTTCTTCTTTGGATACAGAAGGAAGGTTTAATTTAATTCCATCCAATTGAATAACATCTTCTTGAACCGGTTTTGATTCTTCAGCCTCTTCCTTAACAGCTTCTGTCACAATCGAATCACCCGTTGATAGCTGGAAGAATAAATTATCTAAAGCTGGATCTGCCAAGAAGTTTGATATTGTAACTATTTTCGCAAAAGGTGCAGATTTTTTTGCACGCTCTACCAAAGTTTCTTGTACGACCGCAACATCACAATCCACTGGAATATTATCCACAGAAGTATTAATTACAGTTAAGTCTGGTCGCACACCTTTTAAACGGTTTCTAAATTTAGTAGCTCCCATTGCACTAGATCCCATACCTGCATCACACGCGAATACGATCTTACGAACCAAAGAAACATCTAATAAAGCTTCACTTCTTCCTTTACTTTCAGCTTTCATAGACTGCACCTTTTTACTAGCTTCATCCAAATTCTTTTCCCCAGCAAGCTTAACGATTGGGCTTGCCACCAAGAATGAAACGCCAGCCGCAATCAAAACACCTAATGCTGTCATGAACACAGAGCCTTTTTCTGCCATAGACAAGAAAGCAATAATTGAACCTGGACTTGATGGACCTTTCAATCCAATATTGAAAATAGAGTAAAATGCAATTGCACAAATATTCCCTAAAATTGGAGCAACAATCACAACTGGATTCATCAAAATATATGGAAAATAAATTTCATGAATTCCACCTAAGAAATGGATAATAATAGCTCCAGGCGCAGAATCTTTCGTTGCTTTGTCTTTCGCAAATAACCAATAAGCTAATAGTACACCTAAACCAGGACCTGGATTAGCCTCCAACATATACATTATGGATTTGCCTGTTTGTGCAGCTTGTTCAGCTCCAATTGGTGTAAATATTCCATGGTTGATCGCATTGTTTAAGAATAAAACCTTAGCCGGTTCAATAAAGATTGCTACCAAAGGAATCAATCCCTTATTTACAAGTACATCAACTCCATATGTTAACACAGTCAAAACACCTGTCATAAAAGGGCCAATAATATAGTATCCTAATATCGCAATCAACATACCTAAAATACCGACAGAGAAATTATTGATCAACATTTCAAAGCCAGCAGGCATATGTCCATCCATCATTTGATCAAATTTTTTAATTACCCAGCCAGAAAATGGTCCCATAACCATAGCTGCCATCAACATAGGTTGTCCTTGGGTTCCACCAACACCGGCAATACATCCAATAATCGCAATCGCCCCCATCACAAGTCCACGATCACCGCCAACCATTCTTCCTCCGGTTGCCGCAATTAATACTGGTAATAAATAAGTCAACATATATGGTTGAATCGATGCCAATTGTTCATTTGGTAACCATCCGTCCGCAATAAATAAAGCTGTTATAAATCCCCAAGCGATAAAAGCACCAATATTAGGCATAACCATCGCAGATAAGCTTTTACCAAGCTTTTGAATAGTTGTTTTCATAATTGTCCTTTCTTAGGACTTCTTAATATACAGATAGTCCTCGTTTTTCACATTCTTGTTTAAAACTATCTGAAAGTAACGAATCACTGATCAATACATCCACTTGATCTAAATCACAAATTGTATATGTACCCTTTCTTTCCACTTTGCTAGAATCCATTAACACAATCACTTTTTTAGATCTTTCAATTGCCTTTCGCTTTAACTCACAATCCTCTAAAGATTCGCATGTAAACCCCGTATCTTTTGCATAACGAGTTACACCAATAAACGCAACATCGAAGTTGACCTTCTCTAAGCAGCGAAGTCCATCCATTCCGTTGACACTAAAACTTCGCATATTTAGATTTCCACCTGTCACAAACACTTTCGATTTAGAAAGTTTTGCCATCTCTATAGCACACGTTAAGCCACTTGTATAAAAAATATTATTTTGATTATTTAAAACATGTGCCAACATTGTAGTCGTACTGCCTGAATCCACAAAAATTGTCTTAGCTGGTTCTACAAATGATAATGCCTTTTGCGCTATCTCTTTCTTTTCGTTTACATTCCGTCCGTAACGAAGTTTTAAGACATCATCATTTCCAGAAACCACATCCATAGATTTGGCTCCCCCATGAATTCGAACAATTCTTTTAGCTTGATCTAAATATTTTAAATCTGTACGCAATGTCATTTCAGACACAGAAGGAAATTTTTCTTTTAATTGTGTAAAAGTGACCGTTTGGTTTTCATTCACAAACTCTACAATTTCGTTTCTTCTTTGATCCATTACTTCCATACAATACCTCCTGTATTTACTGTATTTAGTATACACAAGATTCTCGGTTTTATAAAATCTATTCTTGTTCAAAATGAGCCAATAAATATTCTTCGGCTTCAGGACACCACAATCCCTTATGAGCATCTACGATATCTGCCAACGCAGTATATCGATCATCTTTTTCTCCCATTTCTCTTAAATCTGTTAACGCAATCAATGGCATATTTAAATGCGTATAAATCAACTTCTTTCCGCCTGGAATCTTAGGTAAATTTAATGTTGTTTCAGCCGCTGCATTCAAACCACCAATATGTGTAATCATAACAGCTGGATCAATACGATTTTCTGCTGTTAAGCGTAAAGATTCAATCATATCATCTGTATTTCCACCTGTAGTTCCCATTACATGTGTCGAATTATAGTGAACATCGTAAAAATTCATTCTTGCACTAAACTGTTTGTCCGTAGGCCCCGCAAAGAAATTTAAACATCCATCACGACCTAATACAGCGCTTGACAATTCCACAACCGCTTCAACCGGTGCATAACAGAATACATCATCAAAACCAGTTCCACCTGTAATTTCTTTTAAGCCGGCTGCAGGATCTTCCATCTTTCCTGTATTCACGAAATGCAATTCAATTCCATCAGCTGCCGCTTCTTCAACTGGGAATAAGTGAGCTGCTCGATCTAATCTTTCTTGATTTACGTCCGCAACTACTACCATTTTAGGGCGAATATCTCTATGCAACGCATATGTTAATGCGCCAAGTCCCATAGGGCCTGCTCCTGCAAGAATCGCAAGTTTTCCATCTTTCTTAATTCCCATTTCATGTTTATACACACCCATATGTGTATGATAAGCTGCATTAAATGCTCCAATCGAACATGACATTGGTTCAGCTAAACTAGCTTCATAATACGCTTTACCTTTATATTCAAGTAAGCATCCTAGCTCCATTACTTCAGCTGGAATAATGCAGTAAGTTGTATCTCCACCAAAAAATTCATAAGAATAACCAGGTGACCACATTGTTCCTTTATAGTTTAATGCTGGTTGTAAAGTAAATTTCATTCCCGGTTTAAATTTGTCTTGATGCTTAGCACCAACCTTAACAATATCACCCGCCATTTCATGTCCCATAATAGCTGGATGATCCGCAACATCTTCATGCACACGTTTATGATTCACTCCTAAGATGGCACATTTGTAAGTTGACATACAGACACTGTCTGAGACAACCTTTACTAAAATCTCATCTTCCTTAATTTCTGGTAATTCAAATTCGTCTAATCTTAAATCATTAGCTCCATGTAATCGCACTGCCTTTGCTTTCATTTTAAAAGTCTCCTCTCTCTGTAAATTGTTGTTTCAAAAGCTACATCTACATAATAACCGGATTATTTTAATTGTCAACTGTTATTTCAAAAATATTTCACTTGCGAAACAACAATAAAAGGAGTATCCTATAATCAGATAAAGAAAAGGAGATCATTATGATTTATACAATTACTTTTAACCCTTCATTAGACTACGTTATTCAAGTCGATCATTTTAAGCCTGGTATCATTAATAAAACAAAATTCGAAGAAATCCTTCCCGGAGGAAAAGGCATTAATGTTTCAATTGTCCTATCCAATCTTGGACACGAAAGTACAGCCCTAGGTTTTATGGCAGGTTTTACAGGAGAAGAAATTGAACATCGATTAGAGAGTTATGGAGCTAAAACAGATTTCATTCATGTAAAGAAAGGATTATCTAGAATCAACGTAAAAATGAAATCAGATGAAGAAACAGAAATCAATGGTATGGGGCCTGATATTCAGCCAGAAGACATTCAAGAATTATTCAATCAATTAGATGATC
>NZ_DBMEXE010000040.1:0-4558 GCF_056804935.1 Holdemanella sp.
ACTGTAGTGATAGTAAGAAAACAATGAAAACAAATTACAACACTCATTATTTTGTGAATTCTTCTAATTCAAAATCATCAATCTCTCTAATCCTTATCAAATCAGAGAAAACGAAATTTGAACGAAATTGGAAGAAATAATTCCATTGACACATAATACAAATTCTTTAAAGCATTATTGATATGTTTATCAATTGTTTTAATATATATGATAAAATGTAGAAAAGTAATAAGACAAAGGATAAACGGTGTATGAAACAAATCAATTTTATATTTACCAAGAACGGATTTCATATTGATGAAACAAAAGAAGAGAATACTTCATCATGGGCTATATTATTCAAGAAATATAAGTATTCTGCCCTCTATGAATTAGGGTTTGAAAACAATCTAAAGGGATTGACGCCGAGTGCTTTTTATTTGTATCAACTATCTCAAAAATTCGTTGAACTTTTAAGTAATCGTTCTGAACTAGAAGTAGCTAGAGAAGATACTAAAGTAGAAGCATCCAATGAAGACTTAGAATATTTAATGTCCATTATTCCTTTTGCGATTGGTACAGAATTCATTGATGAAAAGTGGATTCAAAACTTATTTGAAAAGTTAAATAATCAATTCTGTTTGGACATGAAATCATACAAGGGTACAGTTCAAATGTATCTTCAGGAAAAATCCCAAGATTTAAAAGTCGCAAAACGAATCTATTTTCACTTAGTCGAAAACGAAGAAGATGCAGACTTTCCATTTGCGTTTCTAGCGACGTATGCCACAAAAGACAAAGAAAATCGAATTGTTCATATGCCACTAAAACATGCACTCGTTGAATATAAAAATGATCAAGAACAATTATTGAATTTATTGTCCTGCCTAAACGTAGTCGCTCAAAAGAATACTTTGATTGCCCAATATATGGAAACCGGTGATTTATTTCATCCCATCAAATTAACGAGTAAAGAAGCCTATTCCCTATTAAAGAGTGTACCTGACAATGAGGCTTGTGGCATTAAATGTAGAGTACCAAATTGGTGGAAGAAAAAATATTCTTCTGTAAAAATCAATGTGAATATTGGAGATACCAAACCATCCATGTTTGGCTTTGACTCCATACTATCCTTACAACCATCTCTAATTGTTAATGGGCGTGCCCTCACAAAGAAAGAAATTAGTGAACTTTTAAAAATGGAAGAAGGACTTGCATGGCTTAAAGGCCAATGGGTAGAAATTAATCATAATAAGCTTCAACAACTTCTTGAACAAATGGAACAATATGATGGCACCATTACATTAAAGGAAGCTTTGACAAAAACATATATGTCTAATGATGATGATATTGATGTTGATATGGGTATACAGATATCAAATGGAAAATGGTTAAGGGATATTCTTGGAAAATTAAAGAATCCTTCAAAAATCAAAAACAAAGCACAACCAAAATATTTAAACGCAACCCTTCGTCCCTATCAAAAGAGTGGATACAATTGGTTAAATCAAATGAATGATTTAGGCTTTGGAGCCTGTCTTGCCGACGATATGGGACTAGGAAAAACACTTCAAGTCATTTCTTTTTTAGAGAAGATGTATGAAAAAAAGAAAGATGGACATGTATTATTGATAGTTCCTGCATCCCTACTAGGTAACTGGTCAAAAGAAATAGATCGCTTTGCCCCTAAAATGACATATTATATCCTTCATGGAAAAAACAATATTGTACATGAAGACACATTTATCACTATAACAACCTACGGGATGGCATTACGCAATGAATTTTTACAAGACAGAGTATGGGACTGTTTGATTTTAGATGAGGCACAAGCCATTAAAAATCCGGCAACCAAACAAACACGCGCCATCAAAAAGATTCCTAGCCATATGCGCATCGCAATGACAGGTACACCGATTGAAAATGACCTATCCAATTTATGGTCCCTATTTGACTTCTTAAATAAAGGATTATTAGGCAGTGCATCTGACTTTAAGGAATACACAAAGAAAGTACAAGCCTATCCTGAATATATGACAAAATTAAAGATGATGGTTTCCCCATTTATTTTAAGACGTCTAAAAACAGATAAAACAATCATTTCAGATTTACCAGACAAAATGGAAATCACAGAACACGTGGATTTATCTAAACGACAAGTTGTTTTATATCGCAAGGAAGTTGAAAAAGCGGAACAAAAAATATTAGATTCTACAGGCCTTCAAAGAAGAGGTATTGTGATCGCGTTATTGACAAAATTGAAACAAATTTGTAATCACCCAGACCAATTTATTCATGATACCAACTACAATCCAAAGGACAGTGGAAAATATGCGATGTTGAAAGAGTTGTGCGAAACCATCTACGAGAAAAGGGAAAGAGTTTTGGTATTTACACAATATAAAGAAATGTGCGAACCCCTATCTCAATATCTAGAATCTATTTTCCATAAGAAGGGATATATTATTCATGGTGGTATTCCAGCTAAAAAGCGTACGGAAATCGTTGAAAAATTTAATGACGAAAACACATATGTTCCATATATCGTATTATCATTAAAAGCAGCCGGAACCGGACTCAATCTAACAGCCGCCAACCACGTCATTCACTTTGACCGTTGGTGGAATCCAGCCGTAGAAAACCAAGCGAGCGATCGAGCCTATCGTATTGGACAAACCAAAGAGGTCTTTGTCCATAAACTCGTTTCAAATGGAACTATTGAAGAAAAGATTGATAAACTCATTGAGTCCAAACAAGAACTCGCAAACTCCATTCTTGCCTCTGGCCAAGAAAAATGGATTACCGAACTGGATACAAATGAACTAATGGACTTATTAAGATTGGACGTGTAGACTATGGCAAAATATTGGACAGCAAGCATGCAGTATTCGCAAATGAGCGTCGAAGAACTGCAAAGAAAAGCACAAGAAAGCGTTAAAAGCGCAAAAAACAAAGGAAAAGAAATGCATCCCATTATTGTGGAAGGAAGGCAAATCGCAAAAAGCTGGTGGGGCATGGCCTGGTGTAAAAACATTGAACAATATGCCGATTATGCCAGTCGTATCGAACGAGGAAAAAGATATGTTCGTTCAGGTGCTGTTGTGGACTTACAAATTGTTAAGGGTAAGGTAAAAGCTCGTGTACAAGGCACAAGAAAAACACCGTACAAAGTAGAAATCAACATCAGTCCACTCAAAGAAGAAGTTTGTGAAGACATCATTGAAAAATGTAGTTCACAAATTCAAAACTTACAAGAACTCGTAAATGGACAATTCCCAGAAAGTTTAAAAGAAATATTCCTATCCGAAAATGGACTCTTCCCAAGCCAAAGAGAAATCAGTTTTAACTGCAGCTGCCCCGACTGGGCCTTAATGTGCAAGCACGTTGCCGCCGTACTCTACGGAATTGGAACTAAACTCGACGAAAACCCATTCCTATTCTTTGAACTCAGAGGAATCGATGTCAATAAACTTGTAGACGTAACCATTAAAGACCACGTAGACTCCCTACTAGAACATGCCAATATGCCACCAACAGATCGCGTAATGGATGATTCTTGTATTGAAACATTATTTGGATTAAAGTAAACAAATACAAAATTAGAGGCAGTATGCTCAAAATATGAGTATACTGTCCTTTTTGGCCAATTCTTCTAATTCAAAATCATCACTGTACCACATTCAATCACCCTGATTTTCGCTGAATTTCATAGAATCAGAAAACAAAATCAGACGAAATTGGAAAGGAAAAATTGTATTGACACATATTGCAAATTTGTTATAATTTAATCAATCGTAGCCTTCGCACCTCTTAACAATGTGGCCCAGAGGGCTCTTTTCTTTAGGAGAATTTATGAATAATTTCAATGCACAGATTAAGCCAGCTTTAACATTCAATCAACAGCTAGATTACCTTATTAACGATAAAGGGTTGATTGTTAATAACTATGACAATGCTTTATCCATTTTAAAACATGAAAATTATTACAGATTAAGTGGATATATGATTGATTTTCTAGATAAAAACGACAATTTTATTGATAACATTTCCTTTGAGGATATCTATAATGTGTATAAAACTGATAAAGAAATTAGATCAACACTTTTTGAACTAATTAACGATATTGAGGTATATTTAAAAACTCAATTAGCAAATTATTTTTCATTGACATATGGTCCGGTTGGATATCTTGATCCATCAAACTTTAATTTTAAAAATCACCAAGAATATATTGACATCATTGATTTTTTAAAACGTTGTGGCGAAGTAAATAAAAGAAATGCATCCAGCCTTATTATTCAACATCACAACAACAAATATAATGGGTTTGTCCCAGTATGGGCATTAGTCGAACTTATACCTCTTGGCACCATTTCTAAATTTTATTCATTATTAAAGACAAAAGATAAAAAAGCAATTTTAAAAATCGGATATAATGACATTAGTTATGAAAAATTAGAAAGTTTCTACCATTGTGTATCATATCTAAGAAATCAATGTTGTCATTATCAAAGATTGTACAGAAAAAATCATCCTATCAAGCCAAAGCTTTACACACCTTCAAATATAAATTTAGGAT